>CAYRFT010000056.1:0-7852 GCA_964423585.1 uncultured Parabacteroides sp.
TTTACGATTGATTTTTACTATTAAAAAGTAATTGGAGTTTCAAAAAATATTAACTTTGGAGCACCAAGCGAAGCGACAAACCAGTAACGCATATAAATTATAGAGTAAGATGGATACAAAGATTCAAGAATTAACCGAAAAAATCTACCAGGAAGGAGTAGAGAGGGGTAACGGGGAAGCCGCGCGTATCATTGCGGAGGCCGAGGCCCGTAAAAAAGTTCTGATAGAAGAAGCTGAAGCAAAAGCGAAGAAAATCGTGGCCGATGCGGAGAAACAAGCCGGCGAACTCAAGAAAAACACAGAAGCAGAGCTGAAATTGTTTGCCGCCCAATCTGTCGAGGCCTTGAAAACAGAAGTAGCCAACCTGATCACAGGCAAGATCGCCGGAGACAACATCAAGGCGGCCGTCGCGGATGCTGCTTTCATGCAAAAGGCCATTCTGGAGTTAGTCAAATGTTGGCCCGGCAATGAAAGCGTGGCCATACAATCGGCCGATGCGGAAAACCTGCGCAAGTATTTCCTGGCGAATGCCAAAGACTTGTTGAACAAAGGTGTGGCCATCGAACAAGTAAACGGCAAGAAGACATCTTTCTCCATCATGCCGGCCGATGGTTCGTACAAGGTATCATTCGGGGAAGAAGAATTTGTCGAATTTTTCAAAGAGTTTTTGCGTCCGCAGTTGGTTGAAGCTCTTTTCTAACAAATCAGCACAATGAGTAAATATTATTGCTTGATAGCAGGTCTCCCTGACATTACGCTCGACGATAGCAGGCTCACCTACTCGGTTGCTGATTTCAGGCATGAACTAAGCGATATACTGACTCGCAAAGATAAAAAGCTGATCGATCTGTTCTTCCTGAAGTTCGACGACAAGAACCTAATCAATTGGCTGAAAAATCCGGATCAGTCCATGGATCCGCGGGGAAGTATTACATACGGCGAATTCCACGCCATATATCAGGCCCTGAAAGAAGAAGAGGCGATACCAAAGAACCGCCGCGTTCCTTCTTATTTCACGGACTTCTTCCGTATGTACCTGGAAAGCGAAGCAAAAGGCGATGTCGCTGCAATCTCGTGGGAAGACCGCCTTGCGGCATTATATTATGCTTATGCCATGAGATGCGGGAACCTGTTCGCGGCGGACTGGTTTGAATTAAACCTTAACATCAATAACATGTTGACCGCCATCACCTGCCGCAAGCACGGATTAGACAAATCGCAATACATCGTAGGAGACAACGAAGTGGCTGAAGCGTTACGCGCGTCGAATGCCCGTGATTTCGGTCTGGGCAACGAGATAGATTATCTGCCGGCCCTGCAACACATAGCGGAAGAATCCGATTTGATGCTCCGGGAGAAGAAAACAGATACGCTGAAATGGAACTGGCTGGAAGAACATACTTTCTTCAAAACCTTCGACATTGAAAGCGTCTTTGCCTACCTGCTCAAATTGGAAATGATCGAACGGTGGGTAAGCCTCGACAAAGGAAGCGGCGAAAAGACATTCCGCGAGATTGTAGGCGCAATGAAAAAAGGCAGTGAAAACGCCCTGGAGGAATTTAAAAGAAATAACGAAAAATAATTATGGCAACGAAAGGAATTGTAAGAGGAATCGTTTCGAACTTGGTAACCGTTGAGGTTGACGGACCGGTTTCCCAGAATGAAATCTGTTACATTTCGGTCGGCGGTGTCAACCTGATGGCCGAAGTTATCAAGGTAATAGGTAAGAATGCCTTTGTGCAGGTATTCGAAAGCACACGTGGCATGCGTGTAGGCGATAGCGCCGAATTCCAGGGACACATGCTGGAAGTAAAGTTGGGTCCCGGTATGCTGTCGCGCAATTACGATGGTCTGCAAAACGACTTGGACAAAATGGAAGGAGTGTTCCTGAAACGTGGTGAATATACCTTCCCTTTGGATGAAAATAAAAAATGGACATTCAAGCCGCTGGCGCAAGCAGGCGAAAAAGCCATAGCCGGTACTTGGTTGGGCGAAGTCGATGAAAACTCCCAGCCGCACAAGATCATGGTGCCTTTCACATTCAAGGGGGAATATACCATCAAAAATGTTGTCGCTGAAGGTGAATATACAATCAACGATACGATTGCCGTATTGACAGATGCAGAAGGAAACGAGGTGGAAGTAACCATGGTTCAGAAATGGCCGGTAAAGAAAGCCATTACTTGCTACAAAGAAAAACCGCGTCCCTTCAAACTGCTGGAGACAGGTGTTCGTACCATTGATACGGTCAATCCGATCGTAGAAGGCGGTACGGGTTTTATCCCCGGCCCGTTCGGCACAGGGAAGACGGTTTTGCAGCACGCCATCTCCAAACAGGCAGAAGCAGATATTGTCATCATCGCGGCTTGCGGTGAACGTGCCAATGAAGTGGTGGAAATCTTTACCGAATTCCCGGAACTGATCGATCCGCATACAGGACGCAAGCTGATGGAAAGGACCATCATCATTGCCAATACGTCCAACATGCCGGTTGCAGCCCGTGAAGCATCTGTTTACACGGCCATGACCATTGCCGAGTATTACCGCAGCATGGGCTTGAAAGTCCTGCTGATGGCCGACTCCACTTCCCGTTGGGCCCAGGCATTGCGTGAAATGTCCAACCGTTTGGAAGAGTTGCCCGGTCCGGACGCATTCCCGATGGACTTGTCTGCCATTGTGGCAAACTTCTATGCACGTGCCGGCTATGTCATACTGAATAATGGTTCGACAGGCTCGGTAACTTTCATCGGGACCGTGTCGCCTGCCGGGGGTAACTTGAAAGAACCGGTTACAGAAAACACGAAGAAAGTGGCCCGTTGTTTCTATGCGCTGGAACAGGAACGTGCCGACCGTAAGCGTTATCCGGCTGTCAATCCGATTGACAGTTACTCCAAATATCTGGAATATCCCGAATTTCAGGAGTACATCGCCCAACATATCTCTCCGAGCTGGATTGAAAAGGTAAATGAAATCAAGACCCGCATGTTGCGCGGCAAGGAAATTGCCGAACAGATCAACATCTTAGGCGATGATGGCGTCCCGGTTGATTACCACGTGACTTTCTGGAAGTCTGAGTTGATCGACTTCGTGATCCTGCAGCAAGATGCCTTCGATGCCATCGATGCAGTAACGCCACTGCCCCGTCAGGAATTTATGCTGGATAAGGTTGTTTCCATCTGCCGTACCGACTTCAAGTTTGATACCTTCCTCGAAGTAATGGATTACTTCAAGAAGATGATCAATATCTTCAAGCAGATGAACTACTCTGAATATGAAAGCGAACAATTCAAGAAGTTTAATCAGGAATTGGATGCTTTGTTAAAGGAAAGAACGTAATAAAAAATAGCAGTATGGCAACAAAAGCATTTCAAAAAATATATACAAAGATTACCCAGATCACCAAAGCGACTTGTTCGCTGAAAGCCACAGGTGTCGGGTACGACGAGCTGGCATCCGTAGATGGAAAACTGGCCCAGGTAGTAAAGATTATCGGAGACGAAGTGACCTTGCAGGTATTCTCCGGCACAGAAGGCATTCGGACCAATGCAGAAGTAGTTTTCATGGGGAAAGCCCCTTCTTTAAAAGTAGGCGACCAACTGTCAGGCCGTTTCTTCAATGCGTATGGGGAGCCTATCGACGGCGGTCCTGTCCCTGAAGGGAAAGAAGTGGAGATAGGCGGTCCGTCCGTAAATCCTGTCCGCCGTAAGCAGCCTTCCGAATTGATTGCAACCGGTATCGCCGGCATTGACTTGAACAACACGTTGGTTACAGGACAGAAGATTCCGTTCTTTGCCGACCCGGACCAGCCGTTCAACCAGGTAATGGCTTTGGTGGCCATGCGTGCCAAATCAGACAAGATTATCTTGGGCGGCATGGGCATGACCAATGATGACTATCTGTTCTTCAAGAATACATTTAGCAACGCAGGCGCATTGGACCGTATCGTCAGTTTCATCAATACGACCGAAGACCCGTCTGTCGAGCGTATCTTGATTCCGGATATGGCATTGTGCGCGGCCGAATATTTCGCCGTAGAAAAGCATGAAAAGGTATTGGTCCTGTTGACGGACATGACCAACTATGCCGACGCTTTGGCCATTGTGTCAAACCGTATGGATCAGATTCCTTCAAAAGATTCTATGCCGGGTTCATTATATTCCGATTTGGCCAAGATTTATGAAAAGGCGGTCCAGTTCCCGGATGGCGGATCTATTACGATCATTGCCGTTACCACTTTGTCGGGCGGTGATATTACCCACGCCGTTCCGGATAATACGGGATATATTACAGAAGGGCAGTTGTATCTGCGCCGGGACAGCGATGTCGGGAAAGTAATCGTGGACCCGTTCCGCAGTTTGTCCCGTCTGAAACAGTTGGTAACAGGGAAGAAGACCCGTGAAGATCATCCCCAGGTAATGAACGCCGCTGTCCGTTTGTATGCGGATGCCGCCAATGCCAAGACGAAGATGGAAAATGGCTTCGACCTGACCGATTATGACAACCGGGCTTTGGCTTTTGCCAAAGATTATTCATCGAAGCTGCTGGCCATTGACGTTAATCTGGATACGACCGAAATGCTTGATGTGGCATGGAGCTTGTTCGGGAAATACTTCCAAACGGCTGAAGTCAACATCAAACAAGCGTTGGTTGACAAGTATTGGAAAAAATAAGACAGGCCATGTCATCTGATGAATGCTTCAAGTCTCAGGTGACATCAAACCGAATGCGAATTATACATTACTAAACTAAAATGGCGATTAAGTTTCAATATAACAAAACATCACTTCAGCAACTGGAAAAGCAATTGAAGATGCGTGAACGTTCACTCCCTACGATTAAAAGCAAGGAAAGTGCGCTGCGCGTTGAAGTAAAGCGAACCAAAGACGAAGTGAACCAATTGGAACTTCAGCTTGAACAAGAGATTCAGAGTTACGAAAACATGGTTGCCTTGTGGAATGAGTTCAATCCGGCTTTGATAGCCGTGAAGGATGTTTATCTTTCCACCAAGAAGATTGCCGGTGTGATCGTTCCTGTCTTGGATGAAATAGAGTTTGAAATAGGTCGTTATAGCTTATTCAATACTCCGGCTTGGTTTACTGATGGCATCGGGTTGCTCAAGAAGTTGGCCCGCACAGGAATCGAAGCCGAATTCTCCGGAAGGAAGCTGGAGTTATTGGAGCATGCCAGGAAGAAAACGACTCAAAAGGTAAATCTGTTTGAGAAAGTTCAGATTCCGGGATACAAAGATGCTATCCGAAAAGTGAAACGCTTTATGGAAGATGAGGAAAGCCTGTCAAAGTCTTCCCAGAAGATTATGCGGGCCAATCAAGAGAAACGGAAAGCTAAAGAAGAGGAGGTTGGCGTATGATTGCAAAAATGAACAAGCTCACATTCCTGGTTTATCATAAGGAATACGAAGCCTTTTTGGAAAAGCTCCGTGCTTTGGGCGTCGTGCATGTCGAAATCCGTCAAAGCGGAGAGGTGGATGAATCTCTTCAGAAGCTCTTGCAGAAGCATGCTTCCTACAAAGCGTTGCAGAAAGAGATGGCTTCATGGGCCAATCAGGCGGATGGACAAGGGGAAACGGCCACGGCTTCCATCGAAAAGACTATCGAAGATTATAACGCCAAACAGCAAAGCCTGCAGTTGCTCGCCCAACAGATTCCTGCATTGGAAAGGGAAATTGCGCAGATGGAAGTGTGGGGAGAATTCGACTGGAATCTCATCGACAAGTTGAAAGACAATGGATGGATTATCCAGTTCTTCAATTGCCCGGACAAAAGTTTCGACGAGAGCTGGCAAGACGAATATCATGCCCATGTCATCAGCAGGAAAGGCGGGCAGTGCTATTTCATCACAGTCAACACGGTCCCCGTGGAGCCGGAAGCGGAAGATGTACGCCTGCCCAAGCACAAGCTGTCGGAAATGACGGACCGGCACAAGAGATTGAATTCAGAATTGGATGAAGCCAAAAGGCAACTTGCCCGGTTCTGCGCGGCGCATCTTCCCGTGGTGGAAACGGCCATCGCCGGGCTGCAAGGCGATATCGAACTGCTTGAAGTCAAATTAGGCGGAGAAAAGATGGCCGACGGGTCGGTTGTTTTGCTGGAAGGCTGGGTCCCGGAAGACAATACGGAAGAAGTCCGCGGCATGTTGGAAGACAACGGCATTTATTACGAGATGCGGCCGGCGCTGAAAGAAGACAACGCCCCGATCAAGCTGAAGAACAACACCGTCACACGTTTCTTCGAGACGCTTACCAAAATGTACGGACTGCCTGACTATGGGGAGTTCGATCCGACACCCATGCTGGCGCCTTTCTATGCGTTGTTCTTCGGACTGTGCGTGGGCGATGCCGGATACGGATTGTTCTTGGTTGCCCTGGGCTTCTACCTGAAGAAGAAGGTCGGGCAATCCATGCAGGGCATCATGAATTTGCTCATCACGTTGGGGGCGGCGACTACCGTCGTCGGCGCTTTGGTAGGAACTTTCTTCGGCGTGGAACTGGTCAAGCTGGATCTTCCGGAATGGATAAAGGATGTCATGATTACAGGCAAATACGGAGGAACAAGCTACGACAAGACGATGGTCTTCGCTCTGATCGTCGGCATGTTCCATATCTGTTTTGCCATGGTTGTCAAGGCGGTCTGCGCCACTGCCCGCTACGGGTTCAAGAACGCGCTCTCTGCCTGGGGATGGCTCCTGTTCGTGGGCGGCTCCGTGACCATCGGCACGTTGTATTACTTGGGCGTCATCACCATGGATGTTTCCAAGATGGCCTTTATCGCGATTGCCGCCGTCTCGGCCATCGGCATCTATCTGCTGAACGACATCCGCCGCAACATCTTCATCAACGTGGGGGCGGGTTTGTGGAATACCTACAACATGGCGACCGGACTGATGGGCGACTTGCTGTCTTACCTCCGGTTATATGCGTTGGGCCTGGCGGGCGGCATGCTGGGCGGCGTGTTCAACAGCTTGGGAATGCAGCTGCACGACAGCATGGCCGGTTTCCTCTGGGGCATTCCGGGCTGGATATGCTTCGGCCTGATCTTCGTGTTCGGGCACGGGCTGAACATCGCCCTCTCCTGCTTGAGCGGCTATGTCCACTCCATCCGTCTTACGTTTGTGGAATATTTCAAAAATTCAGGCTACGAAGGAAAAGGCACCGCCTACAAGCCTTTCTCTTCGCTTCGGGACAAAGAATAAACAAAGATTCAATAACAATTTAATTTTATAATCATTATGGACGTAACATTATTATTAGGCTATTTGGGCTTGGGCTTGATGCTGGCCCTGGCAGGTATCGGAAGCTGCTACGGAACGACGATCGCAGCAAACGCGGCAGAAGGCGCATTGAAGAAAGATCCTTCTAAATCGGCAGGCTACATGATTCTTTCAGCCATGCCTGCTTCCCAGGGGTTGTACGGCTTCGTCGCCTTCATGACGGCGGGCGAGATCACGCCCGAGAATTCCTTGCTGAAGTTCGGCATGGGCGTGAGCGTCGGCCTGGTATTCTTGATCTCCGCCGTCCGGCAGGGACAGCTCTGCGCCAACGGTATCACCGGCATGGCCCAGGGGCATGATGTCCAGACGAACACCATGATTTATGCCGCGCTTCCCGAGTTCTACGCCATCCTCGCGCTGGTGGGCACGTTCCTTGTGTAAACGGGACTGCCTTCGGGAAGGTTTTTTTCACGGCATCCGCGGCCCGGCGTCGCGGATGCCGTATTTTTTTCGGCGGCGGCGTGTCATGGCGCGGCGGCCGCTCTTTTTCTTTTCAAGCAACACTGAAAAATTGCGTCGACGGTGCTCGTTCTGGAGAACGAGCACTGTTGACGTGCGTCGACAG
>CAYRFT010000057.1:0-7756 GCA_964423585.1 uncultured Parabacteroides sp.
TTGGGCCGCCCGCCCAGCGTGAACTCCAGGGTCCCGGCCTTCACCAAGTCCTGATGGGAGATCTCCCGGCCTTCCAGCTCCTTGCCTCCCGCCCGCACCGACTGGATGTAGATTGATTCGGGGGCGGCGCGCGGGGCTTCTATCACCAGGTTGCCTGCCGGATAATATTTCTTGTCGAGGCGGATCGTGATCCTGTCGAAAGCCGGGGAGGTCAATACGTAATCCGTGCTGCCCGGGCAGGCGGGATAAAACCCCATCATCGAGAAGACGGCCCAGGCCGACATGGTCCCGGTGTCTTCGTTGCCCGGCAAGCCGTCCGGGGCGTTCCGGTAGCTTTGTTTCAGGATTTTGCTTACCTCTTTCTGGGTGCGCCATTCTTCTCCCTTGAAATAGCTGAACAGGTAGGGGTAGGCGATGTCGGGTTCGTTGGCGGGGTCGTAGTTGCCGTCGTCGAACACGCCTTGCAGCTTGCCGACGAACTTCTTGCCCCCTCCCATCAGCCGGGCCAGCCCTTTGACATCGTGCGGCACGTAGAAGGTATAGTTCCAGGCGTTGCCCTCGTGGAACCCCGGGCTTGGCTCGAAGTTCTCGCCCTGCTTCGGGTCGAATGGCTCGTAGAACTTGCCGTCGGGCAGGAGCGGGCGCAACGTGCCGAAGTCTTTGCTGTAGTAATGCTTGTAACCCGTCGAGCGGCCGTGGAACAACTTCGCGTCTTCTTTCTTGCCCAGCGCCTCCGCGAATTGGCCCAGGCTCCAGTCGGCCAGGTAATATTCAAGCGCATGGGAGACGGAGTTGTCATACGGTTCGCGCAGCGGGATGTAGCCTGACGAGAAATAATCGTCGGCATCCGGGCGGAGCAGGTTGAACTCGCCCGGCGTGGTGGCCCCCTTGCGCATGGCCTCGTAGGCCGTCTCGGCGTCGAAATCCCGCAGCCCTTTCATCCAGGCGTCCACGATGTAGGGGATGGCGGGGTCGCCTTCCATCGTGAATGTCTCCCGGCCGTAGAGTTCCCACTTGGGCAGCCATCCGTTTTCCTTGTACATGTCGATCATGGTCCGGATGATGTCCGACTGGCGGTCCGGATAAAGCAGTGTCATCAGCGAGCTGACGTTGCGGTAGGTGTCCCACAGCGAGAAGACCGTGTAGCGGTTGCCGTTTGTCCTGCCCGTCTCGAGGCTCTCCATCTTCGGGTATTCGCCGTTGACATCCTGCAGGATGTTCGGGTGGATCAGCAGGTGGTACAGGGCCGTGTAGAAGACCGCCTTCTCGTCGTCCGTGCCGCCTTCCACGATGACGCGCGACAAGTCGTCGTTCCATTTGCCGCGGGCGGCTGACGCTGTCTTGTCGAAATCGAAGCCGGGCTGCTCGGCCTCCAGGTTCTCGCGGGCGTTCGCGATGCTGACGAACGAGACGCCGACCTTCACCGAGATCTGTTCCCCGTCGGCCACGTCGTATTTGAACCAGACACCCACGTCGTCGCCGCTGATTTCCCGGGCATATCTCGTGTAGAGCTTGTATTTGCCCGAATGGCCGTCCCACTGTGCCTCCACGCCTTTCATCTCGCGTTGCTTCTTCCAGTATCCTTTTTCCTTCGGGGCCTTGTCCACCTGCATCACGAAATAAATCGGGAAGACGGCTTGCGGGTTGTAGCAGAAAGTCCCCATCAGCTTGCTCCCTTCGATTTCCGTGTCGCTGACGAAGCGGACGGTCGCCCCCGTCTCGTTGGTCAGCCCTTCCCCTAAGTTCAGCAGGATGTTGCCTTGCCCTTTGGGGAAGGTGAAACGGCTCAGTCCCGTGCGCGGCGTGGCGGTGACTTCCGTCTTGATGCCGTACTTGGTCAGGACGTTGCCGTAATATCCCGGATGCGCCGTCTCCTTTTCGTAGGGGCTGCCGTATTCGCGGTAATCGACGGAAAGCTCCCCGGAGGTGGGCATCAGCAGCAAGCCTCCCAATTCCGGGCAACCCACGCCGCTCAGGTTGACATGGGCATAGCCGGTGAAGAAGTCGTTGTCAGACGTGTAGGGCGTGGACCACCACCGGCTGTCCTTGTCGTAGCGGTTCGTCTCGGAGCCCATGACATTGAAGGGCGTGACGCTCATCATGCCTTGCGGGCATACGGCTCCCGGATTGGTCGTCCCGAAATTGCTCGTCCCGATGAAGGGATTGACATAGTCGGCAGGCTGCTGCGCGAAGGCGAGGTTTCCGCCGCACAGCAAAATCGTCAATAATCGTTTTTTCATGTTTGTCCGTTTACATTTTAATATTATTACGCGGAAACACCGGTTCCCTTGCGCAAAGATAAGGCGATTGCCGGAATAACCCCTCTTGCAAGGGTGTTTTTCGGGCCTCTTGGGGGAGTTTTCCGGCGGAAATGCCGTGTTTTTGCCCCGTTTCCTCCTTCCTCTCTCCGACGCGGGGATGTTTCACCCCTCGCGACATGCCGTCAGCCGCTTTGGCCGGCTTGCCGTTGGCGGAATCTGCGGAACTGCCGGAGCAAGGCGACGGCTGTCACGATCGTTGCCGTCAGGTCGGCGATGGGGATGCTCACCCACACGCCGAAGATGCCCCATATTCTTGGCAGGACGACCAGGCAGGGCACCAAAAACAGCATCTGCCGTGTCAAAGAAAGGTAAATGGCCATTCTGGACAATCCAACCGACTGGAAGAAGTTGGTCGCCACCATCTGGAACCCCACGATCGGGAAGACCGCGAAATCGATGTGCAAGCCATAGACGGCTGCGGCGATCAGCTCTTCGTCGGTGGTGAAGAAGCCCACGATGAAGCGGGGGAACAACTGGCAGGCCAGGAAGCCGGAGGTGGCGATCCCGGTGCCCCATTTCATGGTCAGCTTCGTCACGTCGGTTACACGGCGGTATTGCCGCGCGCCGAAGTTGTATCCCGCTATCGGCTGCATGCCCTGGTTGAATCCCATGATGATCATGATGAAGAAAAAGACGATGCGGTTGACGATGCCGTAGGCCCCGATGGCCATGTCGCCGCCGTGTTTTTTCAGCCCCCAGTTTATCAGCAGGACGATGAGGCACGAGCAGAGGTTCATCAGGAAGGGCGACATCCCGATGGCGATGATCGCGCCCACCAGGTCCTTGTGCAGCTTGTAGATTCCCTTGCGGAAATGCAGCAGTTGCGAGGGGTTCGAGAAATGGACGAACTGCCCCGTCAGGGAAATCAGCTGCGAGAGGACCGTCGCCCACGCCGCCCCTTTGATGCCCCAGCCGAGCACGAAGATGAACAGCGGGTTGAGCAGGCAGTTCACGATCACCGACAGCAGCGTGGCCGCCATCGCCATCCTCGGGTAGCCCGACGAGCGCAAGACGGAGTTCAACCCCAGGTACATGTGGGTGATCACGTTGCCGTACAAGATGATCCGCATGTAGTCGCGGGCATAGGAGATGGTCTGCCCGCTTGCCCCGAAGAAGTAGAGGACCGGGTCGAGGTACAGCAGGAACACTCCCGTGAAGGCCACGCCCATGATCAGGTTCAGCATGAAGACGTTCCCCAGCACCTTGTTGGCGCCCTCGTAGTCTTTCTGCCCCAGCTTGACGGACACCAGCGTCGAGGCCCCCACGCCCACCAGCGAGCCGAAGGCGGCGGCCAGGTTCATCATCGGGAACGTCAGGGCAAGGCCGGCGATGGCCATCGCGCCCACCCCCTGGCCGATGAAGATGCTGTCTGCCATGTTGTACAACGAGGAAGCCGCCATGGCGATGATCGCCGGGATGGCATATTGGGTCAATAGCCTGCCGATCGGCTCTGTCTCTAATCTCAACGGAGAATTTTGGTCAGACATATATTTGTTCAACGCTTAAATCGTGTGACCCGGATCGTCTTCTTGGCGCATGGCCTTTTTCCCCGGATTGCGGGGAAGACGCTTGTCACAATTCCGGTTGATAGAGGAAGCGCTTGATGCTTTTCTTGGGTGTTTTCTCAAACTCTTGTTCGCGCAGCTCGTAGGCCGCCACCTTGCAATACCGGGGGATGCTCCGGTTGAGGTGCTTGAGGTTTTGCTCCATCTGCCCGTGCACTTCGGAAAGACGCATTTCCGACTTCCGGATCTGGTCCCAGTCGGGATAAACCAACGCCGTCAGCTTCTTGTTGTCGGAGATGATCAGCGATTCCACGACGAGCGGCATGTTGTTGAGCTTCTCTTCTATTTCTTCGGGATAGATGTTCTGCCCGTTCGGGCCGAGGAGCATCGTCTTGCTCCGGCCGCGGATGAAGAGGAAGCCGTCGGCGTCGATCGTCCCGAGGTCGCCGGTGCGCATCCAGCCGTCGGGCATCATGGCCGCGGCGGTGATCTCCGGGTTCTTGTAGTACCCCAGCATGTTGTTGGTCCCGCGGACGAGGATCTCGCCCACCTGCCGCTCCGGGTCCGGCGAGTCGATGCGGATTTCCATGCGGTCCACGGCCTTCCCCACGGAGCCGGGCCTGAACACGTCCCATTGTGCGTAGGCAACCAGCGGCCCGCATTCCGTCATCCCGTATCCCACCGTATAGCGGAAACGGATCGAGTGGAGGAAATTCTCCACTTCTCTGCTGAGCGGCGCGCCGCCAATCACGACCTCCTCGAAGTTTCCGCCGAAGGCCCGGCTGAGCCGTCGGGCGATTTTCTTCCGGATGAGGGCGCTGATGCCCGGCAGCGCCAGCAGGACTTTCATTGCCGGCTTCTCGATGACGGGGAAGATCTGGGAGCGCACAATCTTTTCAATGATGATGGGAACGGAAAGAATCAGCCGCGGGCGGCAGGAAGCGAAGGCTTTCCCGATGATTTGCGGGCTCGGCAGCCGGGTGATGAAATGGACGTGGCAGCCCTTGTTGACAGAGTTGAGCACCTCGAAGGCCAGCCCGTACATGTGCGCCATCGGCAAGAAGCAGACGATGTTGTCTCCGGCATGGATGAACGGGAGATTGTCGGCGGCGAACTTCGTGTTGCTCCACAGGCTGCGGTAGGGGAGCATCACGCCTTTCGACGAGCTGGTCGTCCCCGATGTGTAATTCAGCAGGCACAAATTATCCGGGTTCTCCTCGTGGTAATGGATCGAGGCGGGCGTGAACGACGGGTATTTCTGCCTGAACAGCTCGTCCAGCCGGGCGGCGGCCTCATCGACGGCGGGATTGTCCGATTTGATCAGGCCGAAGTCGTCCAGCCGGATGACCAAGCGGATTTGCGGGATCTCCTTCTCGTCGAGCTGCGCCCAACTGGACGCGGTGACAAGCAGCGCCTTCGAGTCGGAATGATTCAGGATCAGGTGTATGTTGTCCGGCGTGAATTCGTGGAGGATGGGGACGGCCACGCCCCCGTAGGCCAGGCAGCCGAAAAAGGCGGTTGCCCAGTTGGACGAATTCTTCCCGAGGATGGCAATCTTGTCGCCCTGCCGTATGCCCGCGCATTGAAACAGCAGGCGTAGTTCTTCCATGCGGCGGGCCACATCCTTGTAGGCCAGCGTCGGCCCTTCCATGTCGGTGAAAGCGGGCAGTTCCCAATGCGCTTTCACGCTTTTCTCTATCAGTCCCAAAAAACGATTTTCCATGTTTCCTCCTTTTCCGTTGTTGTCGTCACGACGGCAAAGTTAGCACATTTTGCCCAATCTGCCATCCCCGGGGACCTCCATAAAATGAAAAAGCCCTTTTGCGAAGGGCTTTTTGCAGGGCGGAGGGGAGCGTCATTCCAAATAAGTGTATCCATACAGGCCGGAGCGGTAGTTGGACAGGAACTCGCGGCCTTCCTCCGCCGAAATCTTCCCTTTTTTCACGGAGGATGTCACCCACACCTCGATGGCGCGGGCCATGCGCTTGGGGTTGAATTGCACGTATTCCAGGACATCGGCCACGGTTTCCCCCTCGATGACGCGGTCTATCACGTATTTGTCTCCTTTCACCTTGATGTGCACTGCGTTGGTATCCCCGAAAAGGTTGTGCAGGTCGCCTAAAATCTCCTGATAAGCGCCCACCAGGAACACGCCCAAGTAATAATGCTCGCCGTCCTTCAGCTTATGGACGGGCAAATGGTAGGAGAAATTCCGCGTGGAGATGAAATTGTCGATTTTCCCGTCCGAGTCGCAAGTGATGTCCTGCAAGGTGGCGGAACGGGAGGGTTGTTCGTCCAACCGGCTGATGGGCATGACCGGGAAAATCTGGTCGATGGCCCACGAATCGGGCAAGGATTGGAACAACGAGAAATTGCAGAAATATTTGTCGGGAAGCAATTTCGAGATTTTCTTCAATTCATCGGGCGCGTGTTTGACGCTCTCTGCCATTTCGAAGACATCCCGGGCGATGGACCAGAACAACCGTTCCACCTGGGCGCGGGTCTTCAGGTCGATTAATCCCAAGTTGAACAGTTCAAGGGCTTCCTCCCGGCACTGGACCGTGTCGTGCCACGTCTCGATCAGGCGGGGCTGGTTCAACGTGTCCCATAGATTGTAGAGCTCGCGCACCAATTCGTGGGCATCCGGCTGCAATTCCTCGCTTTCGTTGCAGACCGGCAGGCTGGTGCTGGCCAAGGCCTCGATGATCAGGACCGAATGGTGGGCCGTCAGGGAACGCCCGGATTCGGTGACGATGTTGGGCTGTTCCAGTCCCGTCTTCTTGCATGCGTCGGCCAAGGCGGACACGGCATCGTTGACATATTCCTGTATCGAGTAGTTCATGCTGTTCCCGCTCAGTGCGGAGCGCGTCCCGTCGTAATCGACGCCCAGTCCCCCTCCGATGTCCACGAACCGGACATTGAAGCCCAACTGTTTTATTTGCACGTAGAACTGGGTGGCTTCCCGGAGCGCCGTCTTGATTTTCCGGATGTTCGTCACCTGGCTGCCTATGTGGAAATGGATAAGCTTCAGGCATTCTTTCAAGCCGTTCCCCTCGAGCAGTTCCAACGCCTCCAGGAGCTCGCACGAATTCAATCCGAACTTGCTGACGTCGCCGCCGGATTCCTCCCATTTGCCGCTGCCCGAACTGGCCAATTTTATGCGGATGCCGATGTTGGGCATCACGTTCATCTGCTTGGCAAGCGCCGCGATGGTCTTCAGCTCCATCATTTTCTCGACGACCAGGAATATCTGCCTGCCCATCTTCTGCGCCAGCAGGGCCAGCTCGATGTAGCTTTCGTCTTTGTAGCCGTTGCAAATGATCATGGCATCGCTGTCGATGTCGATGGAGAGGACGGCGTGCAGCTCCGGCTTTGAACCGGCCTCCAGCCCGATGTTGAATTTGTTGCCGTGGCTGACGATCTCTTCGACGACGGGGCGCATCTGGTTTACCTTGATCGGATAGATGATGTAGTTTTTGGCCGTGAACCCGTATTCTTTTGCCGCATTGTCGAAGCAACTGGATATTTTCTCGATGCGGTTGTTGAGAATGTCGGGGAACCGGAGCAAGACAGGGGCCGCCACATCCTGGATTTGCAGTTCTTCCATCACGTTCTCCAAGTCGATGACCGGGCCGCCCGCTTTGGGTTGCACGGCGACGTGCCCTTTTTCGTTGACCGAAAAATAATTCAGCCCCCAGCCGCTGACATTGTACAGCTCGGCCGAATCTTCAATTTTCCATTTTCTCATTGGCTTCCTGTTATACGTGGATGATAAATTACTAAAAACAGCTCCAAAGGTGCGAAAAAAAAATCACATATCTTGGGAAACCGGTTTGATTTTGTTCCCGCGGAAAATATCTCCCGAAATGTTTGTTTTATAAATTATCCTTAATTACTTTTGCGCCGTCAGCAACGAAACCAAATATAACA
>CAYRFT010000058.1:0-7645 GCA_964423585.1 uncultured Parabacteroides sp.
AACAAACGGCCGGGAAGAGGCATCAATACCACTGCTGGCCGTCGCGGTAGCTGCTGTTCCGGTCGTATTTCAGGTCTTTCAGCAGCGAAGAACTGGCGGAGATGGAAAAGGAATAAGACTTATAGGGGCCGATGGGGATAAAGCTCGCCGTCATCTGGAAACAGTGCATGTTCCGGGAAATGTTGCAGGTCATATACGACACCTTGTGGGTATCGAAATCGTAGGTCGCGTTGAAGTTGAAGCTCCAGTTCTTGGTGGGCTGGATGCTGCCGTTGAAGCTCAGGGCATGGGTTATGGCATATTTGTATTCCATCTTTTTCGTGTCGAACTTGCTGCTATATCCCAGGTTCATGCTGTAGTTGAACGACAGGCTCCAGGGCACCTTCGAGATGTAATAGCCGTCCGCGTCATACTCGCCTTCCTCCTTCTTTTTCCCCAACAGGCGCGAACTCTTTTTCCCTCCCTCTTCCGTGTCCGAATCGGGATTGGCGGCGGCGGTTTCGTCGAGGCCGGCAGCGCCTTCGCCCTTCCCGTCCGATTCGTCGCCCCCGCCCCCGAACCATTTCTTGAAGGTGTCGTTGTTGAACGTATAGGAAAAGCTGGTCCCGGTCTGCTTCAACCGTCCGATGCCCTTTCCGGCCTTCCAGCGCGGGATGTCCACCTTGTAGGGGCGCCCGGTCTGTTCGTTGTACTTGTACGTATAGGTATCGAAGATGGCGTTCAGGTTCAAGGTATAGTTCTTCGAGAATTTCAGTCGCAAGCCGACCGACAAATCGCTCCACTTGAAGGAATCCGCCACCATGTTATAGCTCATGCTCAACGACAATTTGTCGATCAGGCTTATTTTCTTGAATCCGGTCGAGTCCTTGTCCGAGCGGACTTTCATCTCGAGGTTGTTGTTGATCGAGAAATTGATCGACCCCGACTTGCCGGGCGACGGGGGCGAAAAGACCTGCCCGGCAAACGGCGAATACTGCACATGCACGTCTTCGCCCTGCGCGTTGGTATAAACGTACTCTTCCCAGAACCCGTATTTCGGCTTGCCGAAGTCCGGGCGGCCGCTCAAGCTGATGGAAGGCTCGAAGCGGTGGCGTATCATCTCGATCTTCTTCCCCCCGAAGAACGGCAGCGGCTTGAAGAAACCGTACAGCGTGGTGGAAGCCGATATGGAGGCGTCATACTCGTATGTGCGGTAAAAGCCATACGTCGTATCGACCGGGGCCATTCCCCTCCTCTGCATGTCATACGCCTGCTCCACCTTGTGCGTGTACCAGTTCTCGCTGTAGTTGAAGGAAGGCGAGATGTTCAAATACTTGAAAAGCGTGATCGTCGCGCTGACCGGAATCCTGTGCTGCATGCCGTTGTTCCAGTCTTTTATCAGGCTCGACTTGAACAGGAGGTTTTCTTTCGTGTGGATGCTGTTCCGCAAATATCCCGTATAAGACATGGAAATCTTCTCGTACCACCGCTCCGCCCCCACGGCACGCTTCCGCTTGAAAGGATAGATGCGGCTTAAAGTGAGAGTCAGGTCGGGGAAGGTGACGGATATGGAAGAGTCGCGCGAAGTCTGGTTGATGGACATCGTTGCCGAGATGGACAACGGGTTGTTGGGGAAACGCTGGGTAATGCTGACGCTCGAGCTCTTGGTATTGCTGGTCGCATTCGCGTTATACAGCCCCATCATCTGGTTGCGGTCATAACTGCTCGTCGAGAAATTGACGCTGGCCGAGAAGGTACGGTAGGGGTTGGCTTTCGGGTCTTGCGAATGCGTCCAGGTGACTTTGAAGTCTTTCACCTTGCTATAATCCGGCAGCCCCTTGTCGCCGTACTTGGTGACCAAATAGGAAACGAGGAAATTGCCCGAATACTTGTACCGCTTCCGGTAATTGGACGTGGCCGACAAGCCCCACGAGCCTTTCGTGTAGATCTCGCCCGTCACGGCCAAATCGATGTAATCGCTCAAGGCAAAATAGTAGCCTCCATCCCGCAAAAAGAAGCCGCGGGCGGATTCCTCCCCGAAAGTCGGCATAAGAATGCCCGAGGAATACGTGTCCGAGAAAGGGAAAAAGCAAAAAGGAAGGCCCAAAGGATAAATCGGGACATCCTCAAAGACTAAATAAACCGGCCCGGTCACGATGTTTTTCTTCGGACGGACCTTGGCCTTTGTCATCTGGATATAGAAGTGCGGATGCTCATACTCATCGCAAGTAGTATATTTCCCGTCCACCATATTCAGGGCATCCGTCTCTGTCTTCTTGGTCCTTTCGGCCGTCACGTAGCCTTCCCCCTGCTGGGTAATGACGTTCGTGATATACCCTTTCTTCGACTTGAAGTTATAACGCATCGTCTTCGACTCATACTGGTCGCTCCCGTCGATGAACAAAGGATACCCGAATTCCTCCCCGACCGAATCGAGCCCGAATTTGGCATATACCAGGCTGCTGTCCATGTTCATCTCGATATTCTCGGCCTGGAGCTGGATCTGTTGGTACTTCACATCCCCTTCGCCATACAGATAAGCCATGTTGGCGGCCGTCATCACGATCGAATCTTTTGCCTTGTAATCGACCGGTGCCTCCAAGCCTGCCTTCCGGGTGGAATCAGCCGGGACGATAGAATCCCGGGCTGCCGAATCAACATGAAAAGTAGTATCGGCAACCATCTGATCTGACGTATATGAAAGGGAAGTCATTCGCTGGGCGAACAAGCCCCAGCTTCCTAAGATATAGACAAATAGGGTTAATAGGACTCTATATTTCATTCACGCTAACAAATTCACCGTAACCAATTACAAGTGGCAAAGGTATAATAAAATACGGAGTGAAGTCCATTTATTCCCCTAAAAAGAGTTTACACCATGCGTCAAATTGCGAAACCGTTTCTTCCCCATATTTGGAAAGGCCCTTGCGGATATTCTCGGGCGATTTTTCCTTATCCAAATTCATCTTGCTGAAAAACTTGTCGGCAAAGCATATAATCTGTTCTTCCCACGAAACCGGACGCATGTCCCGGTGGGGAACCGGCAGATCCTGTTCTTCGATCATTTTCAGGGAAAGCCCGGTCCCGGTATGCCGCTCGCACACCAGCGCATGCCTCGGATATCCTTCCGACCGCATTAGTTCCGCGCCCAGATACCCATGGCACACATACGGAGCCTCCCCATGGCAATCGATCTCCCCGGCATCACACTTGAATATTCCAATGTCATGCAGCATGGCAGCCTCTTCAATAAAGGCCAAATCCAAGTTCAACTCCGGATGGCGACGGGCTATTTCCAAAGCCTTGCCTGCCACGCTCCTGCTATGCGCCGTCAGTATATGGTATGCTTTCGAGTTCTCCGAATAATATTTCTTGATAATTTCTGAAGGATTCATAAGTTACGATTACCCCGTTGTTTCCTCATATACCGCAAAAGTAGGCAAAAAACGCTTGATTCCTACACTGCAGAATAAAAAGTCCAAGGACACCACGACTTATCTGTCTTCAGATGCGGTGTCCTTGGCACATTTCCTATAATCCGGCACGGATATTTCTCCCTATCCGGCCCCTATTCTTCATCAGATATCCCTCTCCGGTGTCGGCGACTGAATTTCAATATGCTTACGGAAATCTTCGGCTTTTGGCGAATCCTTCGCGCTTCATTTATTTTTTACGATGCCGTCAACCCAACTTTGAAGGGCTTCCGGAGTGATGTTGTTCAACAATCGTCCTTCTTCCCATCCCAAATCCGGATAAGTTTTCTTCAACGTGTTTACGCTGTTATCTATTTCGCTACTGCCGGAAGTAGCAAAAGGAATCAATCTCTTGCCCTTCAAATTATGGCTCTCCACGAAAGTATTGATTATCCGCGGGGCAAGGTTCCACCAAATAGGATAACCAATGAAGATCACCTCATAATCCTGAATATTCTCCTTTTGCCCCTTCAATGCCGGGCGGGAGCTTGCGTCATTCATCTCCAAAGAGCTGCGCGACTGTTGATTGTTCCAATCCAAATCGGCACTCGTGTAAAGATGCTCCGGGACTATTTCATAAATATCCCCTTTTGAGGCCTCCGCGATGCGATGGGCGGCTTTGGCCGTCGTGCCGGTCGCCGAAAAATAAGTGACTAAAACATTTGTTGCTTTCATATTATCGGTTTTTTGCGCAAAGACAGAAAAACATGCCATGCAAAACACAGAAAGTAATGCCAAAATCCTGTTCATAATCTTTTTTGTTAAATACGTACATGTACCAGTTCGTCAGAAATAAAATAAGATGCGCCCAGAAAGGGACGCATCTTATTTTTCTTGCTTGAGTTTATGTTATTTATTGTCTGCCCGCATAATTACGACACGGTTCCAACTGTTCTCGCTATAAGGCTGTTCCTCGCAACCCTTCCATTCGATTGTGATGCGGCTCGAATCGATGCCGTACTTTTCCGTCAGTTCTTTCGCAACGGCTCTCGCGCGCTTTTCAGACAACTGCATGTTATAGTCGGCCTTGCCCGTATTCTTGTCGGCATAACCAATCACCTTAATCGGGGTATTGTTGGCCTTCACATATTCAGCCGTGTTATAGATATTGATTTGCTGGTTCTTGTCAATCTTAGAACTGTTCAGGCGGAAGAACACGACATTGTCAACCACATTGTTTACGACCTCCGTAACCGTCTCCTTGCATTCAGGACAAGAAACCGGACGCTTGCTCAATTCATCATTCTCGGCACGCAAGGCATTGATCTGGTTGTTCAAATCGTTCAGCAAATCATAATCCATCGGTTCAATAACTTCGAAATCAGTCTTGCCCACCTTGAATGTCAAGCCGGCGCTCAACTGGACAATGCCATCCGTCAGATGATTCATATCTACACGGTTGAATTGCTCGTTCAACAAGGAGCCCTGCACTTCGACGTTCAAATCGACACGCTTGCTCAAACGGAAGGCGGTCAAGAGGCCGGCATTCAACGTCGGAGATTCCGTCCTGGAGCGTTCGACGGCATCCGATGTCTTGAAACGCTGGGCATAACCAAGACCGATCCAAGGAATCAGGCGAAAGACCTTGTGCTCGTTGTACGGTGCCCAGAAATTGGTGACATCCCACAACAAATCAAGATGCGCCGCCACATATTTATTATGCTGCATCGTGGCCTCTTCCCCTTCAAATCCGTGCAAAATGCCGCCGTTGATCTGGGTCCTGAATGCCAGATACGGGTTAAACCACTTACCGAAAGAGAACTGAGGGGCAAAATTAAGACGGTTTCCCAAGTCTGCCTTGTCATTCTGATCGCCCAGCAATATGCTGGCACCACCGGCTATCGAAATAAACCAATTATCCTTCGCTTTATTCTTTTTGAAATTGGTCTTATAGCCTTTTTCCGTACTAAACCCGACTTGGGACTTAAATTCTTGAGCTGCGGCGTTCAATACGAACCCTGACAGCAACGCTAACAATAACGTTTTCGTTTTCATAATTATAAATTTTAAATGAAACAATCACTATTTTGTGAAGCGCAAAATTAATGTATTTCTAAATTACGACAAACTAAAACAAAAAATATTTTCGCTCCATGCAAAATAATCCGACATCCCGCGGCCTTCCCCGCCTACGGCAAATCCTCCAACTTTTCCCGCCTGCTTCCCGATTGTCAATCCATAATTCCTATCTTTGCAGGCACAACGGCACATCAAACGATTCATGATTTCTATAGACGAATTATTGCGGCAACTGCTCAAGAAGTTTTTCGGGTACGCTGAATTCCGGCCGCTGCAGGCCGAAATCATCCGGCACGTCCTGCAAAAGAAAGACGCGCTGGTATTGATGCCCACCGGCGGCGGGAAATCCATCTGCTACCAGTTGCCGGCCATTTACCTGCCCGGCATCACCTTGGTCGTTTCCCCGCTCATCGCCTTGATGAAGGACCAGGTGGAAGGACTTGTCGCCAACGGCATCCCGGCGGCTTCGCTGAACAGCATGATGGGCGATGGCGAGCAACAGCAGGTCAAGCAACGCTGCATACAAGGGACCGTCAAGCTGCTTTACATCTCGCCCGAGCGGGTAAAGGCGGAAGCCGACCGGTTCCTGACCCGCATAGACCTCTCGCTGGTTGCCATCGACGAGGCCCATTGCGTGTCGCACTGGGGGCATGATTTCCGCCCCGAATATACCCAACTTTCCATCCTGAAAGAACGTTTCCCCGCCGTCCCGGTCATCGCCCTGACGGCCACGGCCGACAAAGTGACGCGCGCCGACATCGTCGAACAGCTCCGGCTGGACAACCCCCGCGTCTTCATTTCCTCCTTCGACCGTCCCAACCTGTCGCTTGCCGTCCGGCGCGGGCTGGACAAGAAGGAGAAAATCAAGTCGATCGTCCGCTTCATCCGGCAGCACCGCGACCAGAGCGGCATCATCTACTGCATGAGACGGAGCGACACGGAGATGCTGGCGGAAGAGCTGTCGTCCTTCCAGATCAAGGCGGCCGCCTATCACGCCGGGCTGCCGGCACAAAAGCGCGAGAAGGCGCAAGACGACTTCATCCACGACCGCATCGACGTCGTCTGCGCGACGGTCGCCTTCGGGATGGGAATCGACAAAAGCAACATCCGCTGGGTCGTCCATTTCAACATGCCGGGAAGCATCGAGAACTATTACCAGGAAATCGGCCGTGCCGGGCGCGACGGCGCGAAGAGCGACACCCTCCTGTTCTATTCCCTGGGCGACTTGATCGTCCTCCGACGGTTCGCGGAGGAAAGCGGGCAGGCGGAAGTCAACCTGGAGAAGCTCAACCGGATGCAGAGGTACTGCGAGACGGATGTCTGCCGCCGCCGGATCCTTCTCAGCTATTTCGGGGAAGAGGTGGAAAAAGACTGCGGCAACTGCGACGTCTGCAAAAACCCGCCGCTCCGTTTCGACGGGAGCATCCTGGTGCAGAAAGCCCTCAGCGCCGTGATCCGCACCAACCAGCAGGCCGGCATCGAGACGCTGATCCTCATCCTGCGCGGGGCCGCCCGCGCGGAGCTGTTCGAGAAGGGCTTCCACCGCATCAAGACGTATGGGGCGGGCCGCGACCTCTCCTACGCGGAATGGAAGGAATACATCTACCAAATGATCCAATTGGGCTTCCTCGAGGTGGATTACGTCCATGCCAACCGGCTGAAGATCACGCCCCTCGGCGAAAAGGTGCTGTACGGGAAGGCCTCCGCCCGGCTGGCCCGCCACGTCCCGCCCGAGCCGGAGAAGAGGAAAAACGGGGCGGACACCCGGCGGAAAGGCTTCAAGGCACAGCCCATCCGCCCGATCGAATCCGGGTCGGTTGACGACACCCTGCGCGATGCCCTGAAGCAGCTCCGCAGGCAACTGGCCGAACGCGAAAACCGCCCGGCCTACCACGTCTTCACGGACGATTCGCTCGACGACATGGTGGCCCGGAAGCCCGTCACGCTGGAAGAGTTCAACCGCATCCGGGGCGTCGGCCAGATCAAGCTGGAGAGATACGGCCGCGTGTTCGTCTCCCTCGTCCGCTTCGTCTTGAAGCTGCCAAAGCTGCCGGATTAGGCCTTCCGGGCCTGACCGCGCCCGTCCAAGCCGCCTGAAATGTTAAATACTGTTTGAATTTGACCGCCAAAATAGTGGGAAAGTTAATTTCCGTTTGGAAAAAGACTGTCCCACT
>CAYRFT010000059.1:0-7583 GCA_964423585.1 uncultured Parabacteroides sp.
GTGGCGGGGAGGGGAGGAGGCCGGTGCGGGGCAGGAGGGAGGCAAAAAGAGGGAGCCTCCGCGGAATATCGCCTCCGCCCTTGCCCGTTTTCGCCATTAATTGCTACTTTTGCAGGACTGTTAGCGGGGAGAAAGCACGACATGAACGGAAACACCCTATATGAGGACAAGAAGGCCGCCTACTACACGCTGGGCTGCAAGCTGAATTTCGCCGAGACCTCCGCCATCGGGAAGATACTTTCGGAGCAGGGCTTCCGGAAGGCCCGCCCGGGCGAGGAGGCGGACATCTGCGTCGTCAACACGTGCTCGGTGACGGAGCTGGCCGACAAGAAGTGCCGCCAGGCCATCCGCCGCATCAACAGGCAGCACCCGCGCGCCTTCGTGGTGGTGACGGGCTGCTACGCGCAGCTGAAGCCGGAGGAGGCGGCCCGCATCGAGGGCGTGGACCTCGTGCTGGGCGCGGCGGAGAAGGCGGACATCCTGCACTACTTAGGCGGCCTGCGCAAGGCGGAGGGACACGGGGAGGTGCACGCCGCCCCTGCGGGAGGCATCCGCTCCTTCGCCCCCTCGTGCTCGGCGGAGGACCGCACGAGGCATTTCCTGAAGGTGCAGGACGGGTGCGATTACTTCTGCAGCTACTGCACCGTGCCTTTCGCCCGGGGGCGCAGCCGCAACGCCCCGGTGGCAAGCCTGGCGGGGCAGGCGCGCGAGGTGGCGGCGCGCGGGGGGAAGGAGATCGTCCTCACGGGGGTGAACATCGGCGACTTCGGGAAGACGACGGGCGAGACGTTCCTCGACCTGCTCCGCGCCCTTGACGGGGTGGAGGGCATCGCGCGCTACCGCATCTCCTCCATAGAGCCCGACCTGCTTGCCGACGAGGTGATCGACTTCGTGGCGGGCAGCAGGCGCTTCGCCCCGCATTTCCACATCCCCCTGCAGAGCGGCAGCGACGAGGTGCTGGGGCTGATGCGGCGGCGGTATGGCACGGCCCTGTTCCGCCACAAGGTGGAGAAGATCAGGGAGGCCCTCCCGGACGCCTTCATCGGGGTGGACGTGATCGTGGGCATGCGCGGCGAGACGGAGGCCTGCTTCGAGGAGGGCTTCCGCTTCATCGAGAGCTTGGATGTCACGCAACTGCACGTGTTCAGCTATTCCGAACGCCCGGGGACGCGGGCCCTGGAGATAGGGCCGCCGGTGCCGCCGGAGGAGAAACACCGGCGCAGCCGGGAGCTGCTGGCGTTGTCGGAGGGGAAGCTCCGGGCGTTCTACGGGGCGCACGCCGGGCGGGAGGCGCGGGTCCTCTTTGAACAGGCAAGGAAGGGCGGCATGATGCACGGCTTCACGGAGAACTACATCCGGGTGGAGGCACCCTACGATGCCTCGTCGGTCAACGAGGTGCGGCGGGTGCGGCTGGGCGGCTGGAACGGCGGCGGGTCGGCCCTGCGGGCGGAGGCATTCATTTGACGCATGGAAAGAGGTATGTGGACGCGGATACAATACATATTGGTTTACGGGTGGGTCAAGCTGCTGGCACTGCTGCCCCTGCGGGCCCTGTATGTCCTCTCGGACGTGCTGTACTTCGTCATCTACCGGGTGATACGCTACCGGGTGGGGGTCGTCCGCGCGAACCTGAAGGCCTCGTTCCCCGAAAAGGACGGCGGGGAGCTCCTGCTCCTGGAGAGGAAGTTCTACCGCCATTTCGCCGACTATGCGGTGGAGACGCTGAAGCTGGCGCATATCACCCTCGAGGAGCTGCAACGGAGGGCGCGCGTGCTGAACCCGGAGCTCCTCGACAGGCTGATGGACGGAGGGAAGCCCTGCTGCCTGCTGCTGATGGGCCATTTCGGCAACTGGGAGTGGTTCTCGGGCTCTTCCTCGCGGCTGAAAGACGGCCGCCTCTACCAGATATACCGCCCCCTGGGCAACAAGGCGGTGGACAAGCTCTTCATCCGGCTGCGCACGAGGTTCGGCTCCGCCGGCATCCCCAAGAACGACACGGGGCGCGAGGTGGTGAGGCTGGCGCGCGGCAAGGTCAGGTCGGCGGTCATCTTCCTCGCCGACCAGACGCCGAGCCCGGGCAACCTGCATTACTGGACGCGCTTCCTGAACCGCGACACGGCCATCCTCACGGGTGCCGAGCGTCTGGCGAGGAAGCTGGATACCCCGGTCGTCTTCTTGGACGTGCGGATGCCGGAACGGGGCTATTATACGCTCGAGCTGCAACTGATCGCCGCCAATCCGAAAGACACGCCCGAGCATTGGATCACGGAAGAGTATGCGAGGCGGATGGAAAGGTGCATCCTGCGCAAGCCCGAGGGCTGGCTCTGGACGCACAAGCGGTGGAAATATAAACGGAGCGACGCTGTGGAACATCATGGAAACGACAGGAAACAAGGATAAGAGGATAGCAATCGTCATACTGAACTGGAACGGCTCCGCGCTGATGGAGCGGTATCTCCCTTCGGTGGTACGCCATTCCCCGGCGGACCGGGCGGATGTCATCGTGGCGGACAACGGCTCGACGGACGGTTCGCTGCGGATGCTGGCGGAGAAGTTCCCCTCGGTGCGGGTTATCCGGCTGGACAGGAACTACGGCTTCGCGGAGGGATACAATCGGGCGTTGGAGCGGATCGCCCATCCCTACTGCGTCTTGCTGAACAGCGACGTGGAGGTGACGCCGCACTGGCTGGACGCTCCCTGCCGCCTGCTGGACACGCAGCCCGATGTCGCCGCGGTGCAGCCGAAGGTCAAGGCCGACGGCCGCCGCTCTCTCTTCGAGTATGCCGGGGCGGCGGGCGGCTTCATGGACAAGTACGGCTACCCGTTCTGCCGGGGGCGCTTGCTGCATGTCGTCGAGGAGGACCGGGGGCAGTACGATTCTCCCGCCGATGTCCTGTGGGCGACGGGTGCCTGCCTCTTCATCCGGACGGACGTATATAAGGCGGAGGGAGGGCTGGACGGCGGGTTCTTCGCCCACCAGGAGGAGATAGACATGTGCTGGCGGCTCCGGGCGCGCGGTTACCGGCTGGTATGCACGCCCCGCTCCGTGGTTTACCACAAGGGCGGCGGCACGCTGGACGCGGAAAGCCCGCGCAAGACGTTCCTGAATTTCCGCAACAACCTGTTGATGCTCTACAAGAACCTGCCGGAGGAAGACCTGAAGCCGGTGATGCGTCTCCGCTTCTGGCTCGATTACTTGGCCGCCCTCAAGTTCCTCCTGTCGGGCCATGCCGCCAACGCCCGTGCCGTCTATCAGGGGCGGCGCGAGTTCTACCGGCTTCTTCCCCGATATGAAGGCAAGCGCGCGGAGAACATGCGGAAGGCGGTCCTCCGGGAAGTGCCGGGGCTGAAGCCGTACAGCCTGCTGTGGCAGTTCTACCTGAAGGGGAGAAAACATTATTCGGACCTGCCGCAATAAGAGCCCGCCTTTTGACGTTATAGTGTTTACTGATATGTCTGCACAATGAATCAACGGAAATACTACATGCCGGCCTGCCTGCTGGGCCTCTTCCTCTCGTCGGTGTCGTTCTCTTGCAGGACGGCGAAGCTGGGCGACGCGGAAGAGAAGCAGCGCATAGGGGAGTATTACGAGGCCGCCGCCATTTACCGCAAGGTCTATACGAAAACGCCGCCCAAGAAGCGGGACTTGCGGGGCTACATCGCTTTCCGCATGGCGGAGTGCAACCGGCTGATCAATAGCACGGACAAGGCCATCAGCGGGTACATGAACGCATTGAGGTACGAATATCCCGATTCCATCCTGAACTTGCGCCTGGGGCAGATGCTTCAGCGCAAAGGCCGTTATGCGGAGGCCGTCAAGCAATACGACGCTTACCTGGCGTACAATCCCGCGAGCCAGTTGGCCTTTAACGGGATCGAAGGCTGCCGGCTGGCCCCGGAGTGGAAGAAGAACCCCACCCGCTACGAGGTGCGCCGCATGGAGAAGTTCAATTCCCGCCGCGGCGAGTTCTGCCCGATGCTGACGGGCGAGAACCACGACCTGTTGTACTTTTCTTCCTCGCGCACCAAAGACAAGGAGGCCAAGGTGAGTGCCATCACGGGGCAATACAACAATGACTTTTTCCTCGTCAAGCAGGACGAGAACGGCAACTGGCTGAACCCGGAGGAAATCGAGGACGAGGTGAACACGGAGTTCGACGAGGGAACGCCGTCGTTCTCGCCGGACGGGAACACCATGTATTATACGTATTGCTCGCAGGACGATACGGGCGACCGCACCTCCGAGATTTATGTCTCCTCCCGCAGCAGCGCCAAGTGGGGGAAAGGGTCCCGCGCCTCCATCGTGAAGGATTCCGTGACGGCGTTGGGGCATCCGGCCGTCTCCCCGGACGGGAAGTACCTTTATTTCACGTCGGATGTCGTAGGGGGATTCGGAGGGAAGGACTTGTACAGGGCGCGCCTCGCGGGGAGCGAGTTCGGGCCGATGGAGAACTTGGGGCCGGAAATCAACACGACGGGCGACGAGGTGTTCCCCTATGTGCGGGACTCGGTCACGCTCTACTTCGCCTCCGACGGGCATCCGGGAGCGGGCGGGCTGGACCTGTTCAAGGCCGTGCAGGACAGCACGGGGCACTGGACGGTTGAAAATGCGGGCTTCCCGATCAACTCCTCCGGCGACGACTTCGGCATTACCTTCGAGGGGGACAAGGAAAAGGGCTTCTTCAGCTCGAACCGCAACGACGCCCGCGGCTTTGACCATATCTATTCCTTCGAGAAGCCGGTAATCACCGTGCACATAGAAGGCATAGTGAACGACGTGGACGAATATCCGATTGAAGACGCGACCGTCCGGATCGTGGGGAAAGACGGGCTGAACGCCAAGGTGCAGACGAAGAAGGACGGCTCTTACCAGGTGGAATTGGAACGGGACATCAAGTATGTCATGATGGCCGGCGCCCGCGGTTTCCTGAACCAGAACTACGAGCTCCACACCGACCCCGAAGAGAAGAGCGAGACCTACATCGTCGATTTCTTCCTCTCGCCCATCAGCAAGCCTGTCGTCATCGAGAATATCTTCTACGACTTCGACAAGGCGACCTTGCGCCCCGAATCGAAGAAGGCGTTGGACGAGATGATCAAGATGCTGGACGATAATCCCAACGTGACGATAGAGCTGGGCGCGCATACCGACAGGAAAGGCACGGACGAGTACAACGAGGGGCTGGCCCAGCGGAGGGCGCAGTCGGTCGTCGATTACCTGATAGCCGGCGGCATCGCCCCCGACCGCCTCGAGGCGAAGGGTTACGGCGAGAGCGTGCCGAAGACGATCAACAAGAAGATGGCCCAGCAGTTCGATTTCTTGAACGAGGGCGATGTCCTGACGGAGGACTTTGTCCTGAAGCTGACCCCCGAACAGCAGGAAGCGGCCGACCAGATCAACCGCCGCACGGAATTCAAGGTGTTGCGCACCAATTACAACCTCTTCTGATTTTGCAGGCAAGCCCGAGGCGGCGGGCGAAGAAAAAAATGCGATATTTCCGCCTGCGCCCTGAAAAAATACACAAAAGTGTCAAATCTCTTTGGAATATCCCCGTTATCTTTGCCTGCATAAAAATAAAAAATATGGAAAGATACAGCAGGAATCGCATTTATGTCAGCGAAGAAGAACAGGAGAAAATCAGGCAGACCCGTGTTTTGTTAGGAGGCGCCGGGATGGGCAGCGTCATCGCGGAATGCGCCTTGCGCTTCGGCTTTGAGCATATCACCATAGTCGATGGCGACAAGGTGGAAGAGAGCAACCTCAACAGGCAGAACTACGTGATGGCGGATATCGGCAAGCACAAGGCGGAGGCGCTTTGCAGGCGTTTGCTGGAAATCAACCCCGGCGCGGAAATAACTTCCCATGACATGTTTCTGGACGGCGGGAACATGGAGGGCATCATCTCGGGGCACCAGTTGGCCGTCAATGCCTTGGATTTCAAAGACGGGGTTCCCTTTGAATTCGACCGCATTTGCGCGGAGAAGAAAATCCCCGTCCTTCATCCCTACAATTTGGGATGGGCGGGATTCCTCGCGGTGGTGCACCCGGAGGGGCATCGCTTGTCCGAACTCTCCTGCGGAAAGCCGGCAGGCTTCGAACTGAAGGTGGCGGAATATGCGGCGATGTACGGGGCGTTCTGGAACATGCCCACCTCCTGGCTGGAGGAAGTGTTGGCGGAATACCGCGCGGAAGCGGGCGTCCTGCCGCCCCCGCAGCTCCCCGTGGCCTCTTGGATTGTCGCAGGGTATTGCGTCAACGCCATGTTCAACATGGCGACGGGGAGGGAAGTCAGGTTCTTCCCCCAATTCTACTTCTCGTCCCTGATGGGCGGACAGTCCCCTTTATAGCAGCTTGTAATTGATTGCGTATGACAGCGCCTCCGCGATGTTCTTCACTCCCAATTTGGAGAACAGCGCCTTCTTATACGACTTGATGGCATCGACCGACTTGCACAGCTTCGCGGCTATCTCGTTCATGGTATAGCCTTGGGCGGAGAGGGTCAGCACGTCGCGTTCCGTTTCGCCCAGCGTCATGCTTTCTTTCTTTATCCATTTGTGCCTCTCCAGCGAGTATTCATAATAAGACTGCGAGCCGGATTTTTTCAGTATGATGTGGCCGGGGGTGTTTCTTGCCGACATGGTGATGGTGCATAACGCCAGCCATATCCGTCCGTCTTCCCTCAGTACGAGGGGCGTGAGGCGATGGTTGACCAATCTGAGCTTCCGGCCGTGCCTGATATGGAATTCGTAGGAGATGGCATAGTCGGGACGTTCCGCAAGGGGTATCTCGTCAAACAGTTCGAATCCTTTCCTGTTTATCTCCAACAGCATCTGCAGCTCCTTCTCGGGCACATGTTCCAAATAGAACCTGTAACTGAAATCCTTGATCTCGTCGGAGGTACGGCCGCACCAATACGCCAGGTTCTCCGAGACGTACAGGAAATCCCGTTTGAAATAATCTATGATATACACGCATTGGTGCGTGCTCCTTGCAAAGGCCTTGGCCGCGTTCACAAGCAGACCGGTTGTTTTCCGATAGTCTTCGTCCGTCACGTTGCAGACGGAATTGGCCGCTGTAAAAAAGTCCTTGATATTTGCCGGCATGACGTTTTTCCTTATAGTTTCTCGCAAATATACCGATTGTTTCTTGATATAAGGGCTTTTTAACACACAAAAGTGTATTTTTTTCAGGTTGGCGATAAAAAATACACAAAAGTGTCAAAGGAAACACGGAATTGCCATTTAGTTTTGCCGGACAAAAGTCAAATAATTAAAACAATTTATTATGAAAAAGGCAAGATTATTTTCGTATGTTTTGGTGGCAGGATTGTCATTGGGGGTTTTCTCATGTTCTTCGGAGGACGAGGACATGATTTTCGACGAGGCCAATAAAGGCGGTTCGCATGTTTGGACGGACCATGAAAGGCTTCCAAGTTCCGGAATCAGTGAAACAAAAAGCGAGGAGGGATTTCCGTCCAAACAGTATTTGTACTGGCAATTATACCGGCAGCGGCCGTAGCTTTTGCCGCCCCCGCGGTGTATTTCGGATATGTCTTGAGGCATCCTGCATCGGACGGTGCAGG
>CAYRFT010000060.1:0-7573 GCA_964423585.1 uncultured Parabacteroides sp.
TCGCCGCATGGGCCGCAGGCGGATTTCCGGGCTCTGTCCCCTGGCAGGGCAGGGTCGCGCGCGTCAGGAGGGCCGCCGGTCCCGTGCCTTCCTTTTTCCGGAAGCGCAACTCGGTATCCCGGCCGGCCTTGACGAAAAAGGCGCATCCTGCGGGGATGGCATGGTCGCCGCCAATCGGGTAGGCCTCGTAGCCATGCCCGTCGTACAAATAGACATGGCCGTCCAGGGCCGGGTCGGGCATTATCTCCTGCAAGGACACGTCCGAAGGATAAGGATTGCCGCAAAGAATCCATCCGTTATGGGCCTCGTCGTCCCCTTGCAAGGCGTCCGCTTCCAGGCGGACGGACATCTCCTCCCGATAAGTGACCGGGCTGTCCTCGGGCGAGGAAAAGGACAAGGTCCGGAGTTCGGCGGTCTCGTCGATGGCCATCAGGTATCCTTTCCCTTTCTCCAAGATGAGGTCGTCCGGGGAGAGGCCGTCTGCTGACAAGACGGTCCAGTTCCCTTCCGGGAGATTTCTTTCCGCCCGCCTTTTGCCGTCGTATGCCTGGATGTAAAGGATGTTGTTGACGGACCCTTCCGTCACGGTGGAGGCGTCTCCTACCCGGAATTTGGGATCGATGCCGCCCAAGGGCACGTCGTGCGGGAAGGACACGAAATACCATTTCCCTTTCTCTGCAAAAGTACGGAAGGAGGTCGCTTGCCGGGCATGCAGAGACCCTTCGGGCTGTATCCGGATGTTCTTTTCATGGTTGATCAGGTGCAGGCACTCGGCCGCTTGGCTGATATGGACATCCGCATCGATGAGGGCGACCCGCCGCGGGCTGGGATAATCGTGCGACCACAAGGCATGGTCATGCCAGGCCCCGGGCCGCCGCAACAAGGAATGCTTTTCAATGTCGCCCGTCAGGAAAAGGCTGTCTATGCAATAGAAACCGCCGCTGCCCGTGCCGCCCGGCCTCACTTCTATTTGAAGCCTGTACGGTTCATAATACGTTCCGTAATAAATGCAACGTTTGTTGTCAGAAGCCTTCTCCCTGAAATGCAGGGAGCAATCATCAGCCGATACTTCATAAGGACAAAAGTTCTCATAGTTTTTAGAATGAAAATAAGTTGTAAAATACATGTCTTCTCCTTCATTTATATGCTGGATGGCAAAAGGGACATATATCATCGCCTTTTCCAAAGCCGGATAGACAATCGTGTCGAAGGTCAGCGTGCTTCCGGGATAAAGCCGGATGGCCCGGCTGTCGGACGAACCTTGTATGCCCGCCTCTTTCGGATAAAAGAAGTCATATTTCCCTGAAACCCTGTAATTGACGGAAAGCGGATTGTCCGAATCGAAACTTTGATACAACACGGTGTCTCTGATAACCGGGTTTTTCTGTTGATTTTGAACCAAGGAGTCCCACTCGTGCGGGGAGAGCCATTCGGATTGTGCTTCTGCGTGGTAGGAAACCATCCACTGCGACATGGCGACAACCGCCATTTTAAAAAACATGTTCTTTTTCATAGTTAAATGGGTTTTAGATGTATCGCTGCGATACCGTTTTTATAATTCGTCGCCGAAGATAAAGAAAATAATTGAAATAATTATCTTTGCGGCATGAAAAAAATTGTCATGAGCGAGGCACAAACGGAGAAGGCCGTTCTGGTGGGATTGATTACGCCGCAGCAGAACGAACAGAAGGAGAAGGAATACTTGGATGAATTGGCATTCCTGGCCGATACCGCCGGCGTGGAGGCCGTGAAGTGTTTCTATCAGAAGTCGGACGGGCCGAATTCCGTTACCTTTGTCGGGACAGGGAAGCTGCAGGAGATCAAAGAATACGTGACGGAGAATGAAATAGGAACCGTCATATTCGACGATGAGCTTTCTGCCAGGCAACTCCGGAATATCGAAAAGGAATTGCAGGTGAAGGTCCTGGACCGGACCAACCTGATTCTGGACATCTTCGCCCGCCGTGCCCGGACGGCCCACGCCAAGACGCAAGTGGAGCTGGCCCAATATCGGTACATGTTGCCTCGGCTTACCCGTCTGTGGACGCACTTGGAACGCCAGCGGGGAGGCGTGGGCATGCGCGGCCCGGGCGAAACCCAGTTGGAAACGGACAGGCGTTTGATTTTGGATAAAATATCCCGGTTGAAGAAAGAACTGGTGGATATCGACAAGCAGAAGAGCGTCCAACGGAAGAACCGGGGAAAGATGGTGCGTGTGGCTTTGGTGGGTTATACGAACGTCGGGAAATCCACCTTGATGAACCTGCTGAGCAAGAGCGATGTCTTTGCCGAGAACAAGCTCTTTGCCACATTGGATACGACCGTAAGGAAGGTAATCATTGAAAATTTGCCGTTTTTGCTTTCAGATACGGTGGGGTTTATCCGCAAGCTGCCGACCGAACTGGTGGAATCGTTTAAATCAACCCTGGATGAGGTCAGGGAAGCGGATTTGTTGGTGCATGTGGTGGATATTTCGCATCCGACATTCGAAGAGCAGATTGAGGTTGTCAGCAAGACCCTCGCCGAGATAGATAGCCGGGAGAAGCCTGTGATCATGGTCTTCAACAAAGTGGATGCCTTTACCTTCGTGCCCAAGGATGAAGACGACCTGACACCGAAGAAACGGGAGAACATCGGTCTGGAGGAACTGAAGCATACCTGGATGGCGAAGATGCAGGACAATTGCATCTTTATCTCCGCGAAAGAAAAAACTAACATCGAGGAATTAAAAGCCTTGTTGTACGAGCGGGTGAAACAGATTCATGTGACCCGTTTCCCGTACAATGACTTTCTTTTCCAGCCGTATGAGGAGGAATAGAATCAATATGAAAGCAAACAGGAAATGGGGAGGCCTCGTCGTGGCCTTTTTCTGTAGCCTATCGATCTTGCAAGCCGAAGAATGGTGGGAAAAAATGGAATTCCTCACGTATTCGCCGCGTTATTTCGGCCCGAATGCCTTCCCTTTCCCGGAATTGACGGGCGGAAAGCTGTCTTCTCGCTGGGAGGCGGAAGTAAGGGGGGAATATCATACGATGCATGGAGACCAGACGCAAAACATATTTGCCAGGCTGTATATCCCGGTTGCGGAAGGGAAAGCCGGTGTCATGGCCAATTGGAGGATCGCCGAATGGTACAAGACATCGGAGGCGGTGCGCGACGAGCGTTCGGCGGTCGGGACCAAATCTCCCATCCCTTGCCATGGCGATATCGTGCTGAATTTCTTCTACCAGGTGCTTCGGAATGAGAAATGGGCAGACATAACTGCGAGTGCCAATCTGAAGACGGCCAGCGGCAATCGTTTATGCGATGCCCGCTACACCGATGCGGTTTCCTATTGGTTTGATGTCAACATCGGCCGTGATGTTTGGAAGAACCCGGCACGACGCTCGTTTGTCCGCATAGAAGGCTTGGCGGGTTTCTATTGTTGGATGACCAATCTGGACGATAACCGTCAGAACGATGCCGTATGCTATGGCGGCGCAGTCAGCGGTGTCTGGAGAAATTTTTCTGCCCGCTGTGACCTGGTCGGTTTCCGCGGATACCTGAATAACGGCGACCGCCCGCTGCTTCTCCGCATGAAGCTGGAATACGAGATCAAGAAGAATGTCATCTCTTTCCGTTACCGCCACGGGTTGCACGACTTCCTATACGATTCTTATTCGCTGGCGTATATCCGGTGCTTTTAAGGGAACGCCTGAAGATTAATGGCCGAATCCATGGGAAAGTCAGGTTATATTGCGGATTGTCATTTGTTATATGTCAAAACGGATAGTTTTCGTGTCAATATTTAAAGTTAAGTGGCGAATTTTATTGGTTTCTTTGAGAATCATGTACAATTAAAATCTATTATAAATGAAAAAGCAGATTATAGGATGTAGTGTATGTTTGGCCTTGGCGGGAATGATGGGTTGTAACCCGGCATCCGACTCTGTGCAGGTCGGTCATTTGCAGGTCGAGATGAAGGATAATCCGCAGGGCATTGACGTGGAACAGCCTCGTTTTTCCTGGCAGATACGTGGTGAACGGGCGGATTTGATGCAGACGGGCTATCGTATCCAGGTGGCTGCTTCGGCAGACGAGCTGAAAGCGGAAAAGAATCTTTTGTGGGATTCGGGAGACATCGAATCGGACCAGTCTCTTTGGATTGCGTATGGCGGGGCACCGTTGCAAGCGAAGAGGCCTTATTTCTGGCGGGTGAAGGTTGATACCAATCAAGGTGCCGGGAAATGGAGCGACATTCGTACTTGGAGCATGGCGATGCTGGACGAGAACGACTGGAAAGCGCAGTGGATTGGCGAGAATGCCTTGAGCAATCCGGGCGAGAAAGACCAGGGAGAAACGCGGCTGGCTGCCCGTTACCTGCGAAAGCCTTTTCAGGTTGGTAAGGAGGTGAAGCGTGCCGTGTTGTATATTTCGGGCTTAGGCTCTTCGGAGTCTTATTTGAACGGAAAGCGGATAAGCGATGATGTTTTTGCCCCGATGCCTTCTCTTTATGCTTCGCGTGTATATTATAATGTATATGACGTGACGGCGATGTTGCAGCAAGGGGAGAACCTGTTGGGTGTCGTTTTGGGCAACGGACGTTATTTCCCCATGCGTGTTCCCGGTATGTTGATGGCAGGTTTGCCTTCCCTGTTGGCCCAGTTGGAAGTCGAGTATGTTGATGGCAGCGTAGATCTGATTGTCAGTGATACGAGTTGGAAAGTGACTTCGCAAGGACCGATTGTCGCCAACAATGAATTTGACGGGGAAGAATACGATGCCCGGAAGGAACTGAAAGGCTGGAATACCCTTTCGTTTGATGATTCTGCATGGAAGACGGCAGACCTGATGAAAGAACCGGGCGGAAAGCTGACGGCCCAGCCGAATCCGAATCTGGCGGTGCAGGATACCGTAGTTCCGATAAGTGTAATGGCGCGCCCGGACGGGAAGTATATCTTGGATATGGGCCAGAACATGGTGGGATGGCTGGGCGTAAAGCTGAAAGGAAAAAACAATTGTCCGGTTACGTTCCGCTTCTCGGAGATCCTTAATCCGGACACGACCCTTTACGTGGCGAATTTGCGTTCGGCCAAAGTGACAGACATCTATACGCCGGCGGCTGACGGAGAATTTACGTGGCAACCGAGTTTCGTGTATCATGGTTTTCGCTACGTCGAGGTAAGCGGGCTGGACTATCAGCCTTCCACCCGTGATTTTGCCGGTTATGTGGTTTACGATGCCATGCCCGCTTCCGGCCGGTTCGAGAGTTCGAATGCCTTGGTGGACCAGATTCATAAGAATGCTTTCTGGGGCATCCGGAGCAATTACCGGGGCATGCCGACCGACTGCCCGCAACGTGACGAGCGTTTAGGCTGGTTGGGCGACCGGGCGACAGGTGCCAGTGGCGAAGCTTACCTGTTCAATAATGCCCTTTTGTATAACAAATGGTTGCAGGATATCGAGGATTCGCAGAATGAAGCCGGGAGCATTTCGGACGTGTCGCCCAAATACTGGGAGCTTTACAATGATGATGTGACGTGGCCTTCGGCTTATTTCTATGTGGCGGATATGCTTTACCGGCAGTTCGGCGATGACAGTGCGATCCGGAAACATTATCCTTCGATGAAACGCTGGATGCAGCACATGGAAGAAGTGGCGTTGAAAGACGGCGTGATTACAAAAGACACGTATGGAGACTGGTGCATGCCGCCCGAGGAACAGCACCTGATTCATTCGCAAGACCCGGCACGTAAGACGGAGGGCGCTATTTTGAGCACGACCGTTTACTATGATTTGCTGAACAAGATGGCCAAGTTCGCCGAATTGTGCGGGCAAACGGAGGATATCCCGGTGTACCGGAAGCGGGCGGCCGAAATGAAAGAGGCCTACAATGCCAAGTATTTCAACCGGGAGACGGCGCAATACGGCAACAACACGGTAACGGCCAATATACTTTCCTTGCGGTTGGGCCTCGTCCCCGAAGGTTTTGAGCAGAAAGTGTTCGATAATATCGTCCGCAAGACGGAAGAAGATTTCGGGGGCCATGTCAGTACCGGGGTCTTGGGAATCCAGCATCTGATGCGCGGACTGACGGAATACGGACGAAAGGACTTGGCTTTTAAGATCGTCACGAACGAGACGTATCCGAGCTGGGGCTACATGATCAACAAAGGTGCCACGACGATTTGGGAGCTATGGAACGGCGATACGGCCGATCCCGCCATGAATTCGGCAAACCACGTCATGTTGTTGGGCGACCTGCTGATCTGGTATTACGAGGACTTGGCAGGCATCAAATGCGCCGACGGCGCGCAGGCTTTCAAGAGGATCGAAATGGCTCCGGTGTTCCCGGAGGGTTTGGATCATGTCAAGGCCTCGTATGAATCGATGTACGGGAAGATTGAGAGCGAATGGACGCTTGACGGCAATCGTTTGGACTGGAGGGTGGCCGTTCCCGGCAATACGACGGCCTTGATACGGATTCCCAAAGAATATGGCGTGGTTCTCTCCTCGCAACCGGGCATTCACCAGGCAACTGAAACGGAGAGCGAATGGATTGTCGAGGTCGGTTCGGGCGAATATCGCTTTGCTGCCGAATGATCCTTCCTCCTGCCGGGGAAAATAAAGCAGGGAAAGTTTGTATGATTCGTTATAAATATCTAAGTTTGCGACCGATTTTCCGCAGAGGGTAGAAAAGCAGTGCCGGAAGTGCGCTCACCCCCGGGACCTAACCTGTTAAAGATAAAAAAAGACAGATGTACGTAGTTGTAGAAATCAAAGGTCAGCAATTCAAGGCTGAAGAGGGCAGAAAGCTGTTCGTCCACCACATCCAGGATGCCGAAAAGGGCGCGGTTGTGGAATTTGACAAGGTATTATTGGCAGATAACGACGGCGAAGTGAGAGTGGGCGCCCCGGTAATAGAGGGCGCAAAGGTGGTATGTGAAGTTGTCTCTCCGCTTGTAAAGGGCGACAAAGTGTTGGTGTTCCACAAGAAGAGGAGAAAAGGGTACCGTAAATTGAAAGGTCACCGTCAGCAGTTCACGGAGATATTGATTAAAGAAGTTGTTGCTTGAATTTAAAAAGAAGTAGAAATGGCACATAAAAAAGGTGTTGGCAGTTCCAAGAACGGCCGTGAATCGGAAAGCAAGCGATTAGGCGTTAAGTTGTTTGGCGGGGAAAAGGCCAAAGCCGGCAACATCATCGTGCGGCAGAGGGGCACGGTCCATCATCCGGGCGCGAACGTCGGCATGGGCAAGGACCATACCCTGTATGCGTTGGTTGATGGCATTGTCACGTTCCACAGGGGTGGAAAAGAGAACCGCTCGTTCGTTTCCGTCAAGGAGATCAAGGCGGAAGCGTGACAAGAAGGTTTGGAAGATAAAGAGAAGGCTTGCCCGGACAGGGGCAGGCCTTTTTTGTGTGTGTCCGGGCATGCCGTGCGCCTGTCAGGGCCGGGCGGGCAAGCGTTTCATCCCTTCGGGAGGCCGTAATCCGGGCCGTTTCATGCAAGGAAAATCGTTTTCAGGGGATATTCCGTCGCTTTTTCAACCAAAAAATCATGTTTGGAACATGTTTTCGCAAAAATTTCCAC
>CAYRFT010000061.1:0-7530 GCA_964423585.1 uncultured Parabacteroides sp.
TCAGCCGACGAGCCGGAACGAAAAAAGGAGCAGGAAGAGGAACAAGTCGCCGTAGGCCTCCCGCAGCTTTTTCAGCGAACGCTGGATCAGGTTTTGCGCCGACTGGTAATTCAGTTCCATCAACCGGCATATCTCGTCCATAGGCAGCTCTTGGACAAAACGGTAATACATGATTTCCCTCTGGCGGGGTGTCAGGACGGCGAGCATCTTTTGCACCTTCCGGGTTTCATCCTGCAGCGATTCGTCTTCAATGAAGCGTTCTTCCACGCTCATCTCGGAAAGGAAGGGGAGCTCTTCCCCGATGGGGTCGTATTTCCGGCTGCGGAGCAAATCCCTGCGGATGTTATGCTTCAAGGAAACCAGCAGGTAGGTTTTGACTTTGCAGGACAAACTGAAATGGTTCCGGTTGGCATACAGATAGACGAAAAGGTCCTGGATGCAGTCTTTCACCAACTCCGCGTCCGAAGTAAAACACAGCCCGTATTGATACAGGTCCTGCACCACGGCCCGGTAAAGATCCGCGTAGGCCTCGTCATCTCCTGCTATAAACCGCTTCCATATTTCCAGAATTTCCATAACCGCATTCCTTGTGTTTCCTGGTCGGGTCCTCTTTCATTGTTCTCCCCAAGCAGGCGCGGGACCCTCGTCTGCCTGGCGTGTTTTTCTTAAAAATGTGTCCTTGTCTTTTAATCGGGATGCCGGATGCGCCCGGCATGGCTCAAGCAAACCTGGTCCTGCCCCCGCATGTGCGACATTCGCCTGCAAAATTATGGAATATATACTATTTTACCCCCCCCCGTTAACATAGTTTAATCAATAAATCAAGGAACGTTTTTCCGCCCTCCCGGAGAGAGGGGAAAATGCAATTGGCCGGCCGCGCCTGCCATCCGCATTCCAATTCCCGGTTTAATCATAATTCAGTTGAAATGCCTTTTGGTAAGATATTTCAGCGTGATCCTTCTGGTTGTCCAACCATGCTTTTTCCTGGTGGCTTATGTTGGAAATCTCACCGGCGCTCTTGTCCTTAAACAGGGTACATACTCTTTCAATGACGCGGATTTCGTTCTGGTCAAGCATTTCTCCTTGACATTCAGAAGCAGGCTTCAACAGGATTCCGCTCTGCCCGCTTGGATATACGTATTCTTCCATATCAACGTTGGGAAGCGAACTGTAGATTTTGGCCCAGCCTTTTGGTACTGGACCAAATTGCAATGCGCAGTATGCCAACCCTGTTATTCCATATCCATGCCTCTTGTAACTGAGGAAGTCAACATAGAACAACAGCTTGTTCATCTTCGTGACGAAAGTAGCGCCCATTTCCGTCAGCAGCATCAGGACTACCGCTGAGATCTTATTGCAGGATAATGATTTGAATCCGTTAAATTCAGAGGGTTGCCCAACCAGGGAATAATCCCCGGCGACGTTTTCAACCTTCTTTTTTATGCGGGCGTATTCGCTTTCGGTCATTTCAGACTTTGATGCCTCCAAAAAGGAGATGAAGACATCTTTTTCGCGAGCCGCGATGATTGCTCGGGCATTGGAAATGCTGGGGACTTCTCCATCTTCATACATTCGGTATTGGTTGATTCCGAACCCAAGAATTTGCGCCATCTTTGCGGCAGACAATCCATAATGCTTTCTCAAACCGATGATTTCATCCGGAAAGGGGATGCCATGCTTCGCGCGATACTGATTATATACCTGAAACACATTGGCCTCGTCAAGTTCGGTCGTAGTCCATGTGTCACCAGCTTCATCGATGATGCCGGTGTGGATATATTGAAACTCTTCCTTGCGGAAAGTAGCTGTTCTCGCCTCTTGGAAGTATTTTTCGCCTTGTGCCAATCCGTTATTTTCCATCTTCATTGTATTTTAAAAGGATAAGACATCGGATGTTCCGCTTTATGGAACGAAATGCAAATTGTATGGGAGTTTGGCCTCCCGAGCGTAATCTTTATATAGACCTCATTGCCTTTTACATCTTTTCCGAAGACCCATATCTCTCCTTGATTGTTGAGCATATCAACAATCGGGCCTTCGGAGTAATCATAACAGTTCAACTGCATGATGACATTCAATCTTTCATTAGGTGTGATCCCCAGTTCAAATAGGCTGTTCTGGTTTTTGGATCTGTCATCACGAAATCGGATTCCGAAGATTTTTATCTTCACGCTGAAATCCGCCAGGAATTTTTCGACATCTTCTTTTGTAATCATGTCGCAAAGATGATGTTTTGTTTCTTATTATACAACTTTATAGTTGAATTATTTTGCAAGCCTTGCAGTATCTTTTGGGAATAAATACCTTTTTATATTTTTGCGAAACTTAAAAGGTAATTGAACATGTCGAATATACGGATACAAACAGATACGTTGCGTTTCAAGTCCTCTTTGCCGTTTTCTCCAAGCAAAAGGCAGATAATTTATGTGGAGGAATGCTATAATGCCGGAATTAACAAATTCCTGCAAGATAATTATGGCGAACTCTGTACGGTCTTTGGCAATGCAGGATATGAATTGTGCTACTTCCCCAACTTGTCGCGCAAGTTGAGCACGAAGGAATTTGTGCATTATTTTACGCCTTATCAGGACGGTACGGTATGTCGGCCGCTTGACAGCACTTGCTTGATTCCGTTCTTGGAAAAAGGATATGAAGCCAAGTCGGCCTTTTTGGTATATGACAAAGACACGTCTGACAGGCGGAGCCATGCTTTCCTCGCCTTGGAAATGGGCGGACATGAACAAGAGTTGCGTCCTTTGTTGGAAGCCTTTGCCTGTTATTTGGGCGAAAGGAAAGAAAAAGAGGATCATTTTATTTATTATTGTGCGACGGAACTTGTTGCCGTTTCCAACACGGACGATTATGCCGATGAGCATTTTTCGGGAGAAGTAATGAAACTGATGGAGGATGTTCGCGATAAGGTAAACAGGCTCCGTCAATATGGAGTGAACGAGATGGTGCTTCGCTCGTTACTGAATCCTCAGATAAAGTTGAGTTATTTGCAAGTCACCGCAAGGGGACGGATCGTGTTGCCGGGCTATGGAAATCTGGAAATCAAGATGTCTCCTTTGGCCAAATCCATATATTTCTTGTTTTTGCGCCATCCCGAAGGCATCGTGTTCAAATCGTTGCCCGATTACCGGGATGAACTTCATGGCATATATGCGCGTCTGACCGGCCGTTCGTCTAACGCAGCCATCATGCAGAGCATCATCGATGTGACGGATCCTTGCAAGAATTCCATAAATGAGAAATGTGCCCGTATCCGCGAGGCTTTTGTCTGCGAGTTCGACGACCGTTTGGCGGAGTACTATTATGTGACAGGAAACCGGGGTGAGGCTAAGCGTGTCCGCTTGCCGGAAAATTTGGTGGTATGGGAATGGAATATGAAAGAATGGTGATATCCTTTCAATTCTCAACATATTTTTGGGATTGATTGTGACTTTGTGTTCTAAAAAGAATGATGTGGATTTTGTGGATATGAAAAAAAAGGAAGAATGAAAATTTGGGAATGGATTTTCTTGGCACTTGGAGTTTTGTCTCTTATAGGTTGCTTGTCAAAGGGACACAACCCGTTGGATCCTTTTTTCTGGATAGGATTGGGCATCTATCTGATTCATTTGGCCAATCGGAGGGAAAGGGACAAGGAAGACAAGGAAAAATGGAGCAATAACGGTTAATGTGAGACGGAAATGAATGAAGAAGAACTTGGAAAGAAGATTCGCAAGCATAACGAGAAAGTAGATTATAACCGTTCTACTGCAAGTTGGATTGCGGATATCATTGCTTGCCTGGATATTCTTTCCGATGATTATCATGGTGGTTTACAGGCGAGGGAAATACGATAAGTATAAGACAGATTTCAACTGAAAAGATCAAGAAATTCGAGCATTGTTTGTTGAACTTAGACGTAATGGAAGAAGTGCTAACCCTTGCAAGTAAAAGCAAAATATAATATGTAGGAGAAGGCCAGCAAGGGGACAATAAAGCCGACCGCCATCTGGTTTTCGCCGATGTGTCCCATCAGGATGGGGCTGAACGCGCCGCCTGCCACACTCATGACAAGATAGGAAGAGGCCTTCTTGGTTTTGCTTCCCATGCCCTCCAGCCCCAAGGCAAAGATGGTCGGGAACATGATGGACATGAAAAAGAAAGAGCAGTAAAGCGCATACAAGGATATTTCTCCGATGGAAGAAATGACAAGCAGCATGCAAACGATGCTTAGGGAGGCATATAACCGCAAGAGCCGGTTGGGCTTTAGCCATTTCATGGTGAGGCTGCCGGTCAGCCGCCCTATCATGAACAGGGCCATTCCTCCGAAAGCCAGGAATTCGGCCGCCCGGGTGTTGCTGATGCCCGAATCCATTTCTGTCACATAATTGATAAAGAAACTGAATATGCCTGTTTGGGCCGCGCAGTAACAACACTGGGCGACGACCGCCCTTACGAATTGCTTGCGCCTCCGGAGCGGGATGGTGGGTGTCATTTCCTTCAGCGTCGATTTTTCGTCCGGGAAGGCTTCGTCGATGATTTCTTCTTTTATTTCCGGCAGGCGGATGAAACAGAAGACAAGGGCAACCGCGATGACGACCATGCCTATCAGCAGATAGGGCCTTGCCAAGGCGAATGGGTCTCCTTGCGCTGCGCCGAATATCAGCAACCCGCCCGCAAAAGGTCCTAAAATCCAACCCAAGCCGTTGAACGATTGGGACAGGTTGAGGCGTTGCGCGGCCGATTCCGCAGGGCCGAGCACGGTGGAGTAAGGGTTGGCGGCCGTTTCCAGCATACATAATCCGCAGGCAATGATGAACAGAGCCGCAAGGAACGGGGAGGCCGAGTGAATCATGACTGCCGGGATGAAGGAAAAAGCACCCAAGGCGAACAGCGTCAGGCCCAGAATGATTCCCCGCTTGTATCCGAAGCGTTTCATGAAGCTGCCGGCCGGCAATGCCATGAGGAAATAAGCTATGTATGTGACGAATTGGACCAATCCGCTCTCTGCCTTCGACATGGTGAAGGCCGTCTGGAAATGCTTGTTCAGGACATCGAGCAGGCCGTGGGCAAATCCCCAGAGCAGGAACAGGCTGGTAATTAAAATAAATGGAATCAAGTAGGATTTTCCGTCTTCCGCGCGGAAAAGGGATTTGTTTGTTTGTTTCATTGCCTTGTAGGATTAAGAAAGTTCATTTTGTCAGATAACATTTCGGGCAGGCATACGTCAAACGGAACGTTGTGTCCTTGTGCCGGATGATCAGCTGTTCGAACACGACCGTCGCCGAGTCCGCCGCATACTCAAGCAGCCCGGCGTATTCCTTTTCGGGGATGGAGTCCGAAGAATTTATCCCCGCCTTCGCGAGCTGGATGTCGAGGAGCCGGGAATAGCTCTCTTTCAGCACCGGTTTGTCTTGTATGTAGATGGTCAGGCTGTCGCGGGCGGACAGGAAGTAATTCCCTTCGTTCCCATATTGGCTGATGAGCCACGCCTTGCGGTAGGAAGACACGTCCACCGCCTCTGTGCTTTCTATCGTAATCAGCCGGTCGGCATGCGGATGGCCCGACGGGGAAGCGGGGAGCCTCCTTTCCTGCGAAGATGCCTCGATGTCCCGCACGGAGATGCCGGGCACGTATGACATTCCCATGATGATGACGGCCGCGGCCCATGCGACGGCATGGTAATGGAAGATTTTTCTGAAGAAAAAGGACAAGGACAGCAGCGTCAGCAGCAAGACGACAATCACCAGATAGACGCGGGGGACCGTAAACCCGTATTGGGAGACGCGGTACCAGATGCCGGTCCAGCATAGTGCCAGGGTGGGCAGGGAGACCAGGCTCGCATGGCGGTAGAACCAATCGTAATGCCGGCGGCGCACGAACGGCTGGCAGCCTTTCAGCAGGAACAGCAGCCCGGCGAACCCCGTGACCAGGTAAGCGACCTGCCCCTTGGGAAGATTAGCGGTCAGCGCGATGCGGATTATGTACAGGTACAGGATGCCGCTGTAAACCAGCAACGCCAGCGACAGGATGGAATTCAGCAGGAAAAGCGGGAAAGAGCCGAAGTCCTCTTCCGTTTCCTCGCGCATGTCGCTGAACCGGAGGAAGAACAGGGGCGCCAGCAGCCCGTAGGAGAAGGCCTGCGTGTATAAAAGTATCCGGTCGAAAGCGTCTTGCCAGATGTCGAATATGTAACGGATGGAGAAGGAGAGCAGCAACAGCATGCACCATGTCACGGACGACAGGAAGACCGTGATGCCGACGGTCCGGGCATAGTCAAGCAGGGAATACATGAAGCCGGCGTCTTTCTTCCGGCCGAACGAGAGGACGTAGAGGAGCTGCACCGCCGCCAGGGTGAAGGCGTAGCGCAGGGGCAGGCTCTCGTTTGCCCACCAGAACGGCACCAGCAGCAAGGGACTGGCGTAATAGAACGCCCGAAGCCTGCCACGGGCCTTGCGGTGCAGCAGGCAGGCGCACAGGAACACCACCGGGCCGTATTGCAGCACGGACCGGACGGACGGCTCCCAGCGGTGCCCGAGGCTGGCCCACAGGACGAAGAAGGCGAGTGCCAGGCACGCCTCCGCGGGGTTCCGGGCGATGATTTGCCCCAATCCCTGCACGAACCGCCGCATCTTATCGCGCTTTTTCATCGCTTATGGCTTTATGGATGGCCTTGCCCCACAATTCTCCCAAGTCTTTCGCCCCTTCCTCGGTCGGGTGCAGGAAGAATATGCCGGCGCGGCCGTCTTCGTGTTGGAATTTGCCGTAGTTTTCCTTGAAGAAGTCGAATCCCTCCGTGTCGCCCAGGAACACTTGCCCCGGATGCGCCGCGGCATACGCTTCGGCCAGCTTCCGTATCTCCGGGTAATACGACTGGAGGCGGAGCAGCCCTTCCTTCAGGTACATGGCGCTGTTGTAGGTGTTCGGGCTGTACCAGATGGGGCGGTGCAGCACGATTTTGCATCCCGGATATAGCTCGAGCAGCCTGTCGATGATTGCCGCCATGTTCTTGCGGTAGCGGGCGGGGGAGACCGGGCAGCCGTTCGTCCCTTCGACGGCGCTGTCGTTCGTCCCCAGCATGATGGAGAACACCATCGTCGCCCAGTCCTCGTCCTTGAACCGGTCGGCCGCCTCTTGCATCCCTGCGAAAAGCGTCCCCGTCCCGGGCAGGTAATCTACCGTCGTGCAGCCGCTCACGCCCCGGTTGGCGTACTTCACTTCGCCCACGTCGGCCTGTTTCCCCAGGTAAAAGGCGGCATGTACCGGCGGGGCATCGTGGGCGGGGTCGGCGAGGCCCGCCCCGTGGGTGATGCTGTTGCCGATGAATACGATGTTCAGGTGTTTTTTCCCTGCGGCTCCCGCCGTCGCGCTGCAGAGAAGCCACGCGGAGAGGCACAACAGCCCAAGGCAGTCTTTCTTTTTCATGCGTTCCTGGTTTTTCATTGTTTTTTTTCTGATACGCAAAGAAACTGATTATTTTTTTAACCGCAAAGAAGCCCGGGGATATGTCGGCATATAATATAAGGTATGCGCGGAGGG
>CAYRFT010000062.1:0-7470 GCA_964423585.1 uncultured Parabacteroides sp.
GGCGGGCCCGACTTTTTATCCCGCCGGTGCAGAAAACAAAATAAAGATTCAAGATAGAAGTACACTTGCTGGTTGACTCTGCCATTGAAAGAATTGCAAGGCTGCAAGGGCGTTTTTCCGGTAATCGTCGTACTTTTGCATGGAAAAAACAGGAACACCCATGGCAGGCCTTTACATACATGTCCCTTTTTGCCGGAAACGATGTCTGTATTGCGATTTTTACTCCAACACCGACATGGGATACCGGGAAGCGTACCTCTCGGCATTGGTCCGCGAAATGGAACTCCGCAAAAACTATCTGGAAGGGGAAACGCTGGAAACGATTTACCTCGGCGGAGGAACACCGTCGCAACTGTCCGCCAAAGACCTTGGCCGGATCTTCGAAGCCATTTGCCGGCTGTTCCCCCTCGCCAAGGAAATGGAAATCACCCTCGAGGCCAACCCCGACGACATGACCCCCGCCTACGCGGCCGCGCTGCGTTCGTTGCCCGTCAACCGGATCAGCATGGGCGTGCAAAGTTTTGATGCGGCCGACCTGAAGTTCCTCAACAGGCGGCACGGCCGCGAGGAGGCATTGCGCGCCGTGCGCCTCTGCCGGGAGAACCACCTATATAATATAAGCATAGACTTGATATACGGGCTTCCCGGGCAAACACCCGGAAAGTGGCAGAAAAATCTTGACGAAGCCCTCCGGCTCGACGTGCCGCATATATCGGCCTACCACCTGGCCTATGAAGAAGGGACCGCCTTGCGCCGCTTGCTGGAAGCCGGGAAAATCACCCCCGCCGACGAAGAGACCAGCCTGGCCCTCTTCTCCCTCCTCGTCGAAAACCTGTCGGCGGCGGGTTACCTGCATTACGAGATCTCCAACTTCGCCCGCCCGGGGTGGCATGCGCGCCACAACAGTTCGTACTGGACAGGCAAGAAATACCTCGGCATCGGCCCGTCGGCCCATTCATACAACGGGACAGGGCGCGAATGGAACATCGGTTCCCTCCCCGAATGGATCAAAGGCATCCAAACAGGAAAACCTTCCCTCGGAAACGAACGCCTGGACGAAAACACGTGTTACAACGAATATGTCATGACGCATCTGCGCACGATGTGGGGAATCGATTTGGACGAATTGTCAGGGAAATTCGGCGAGAAGAAGCTAAAGCATTGTCTGGAAACAGCACGACCATACGAAAAACGCAATATGTTGTTGCAAAAAGACGGAAAATTAACATTGACGAAAGAAGGAATCTTCGTTTCCGATGGGATCATAAGGGACCTGTTCTGGATATAAGTTTTTGACAAAACCCACGGTTTTTAGTACGAAATTTATGTTTACAAGTTCATTTTCGCAGAAAATCGCAAAAAAAGTGTCAGAACATTTGCTAATATGAAAAACTATTCTCTATATTTGTGACGTAAAAATTACGGATAAGCAAAGTGCCTTATTTATATATAATAGCGGGTTGCAATGGGGCGGGCAAGACAACTGCCTCTTTCACGATTTTACCGGAAATGCTGAAATGTAAGGAATTCGTTAATTCCGACGAGATAGCAAAAGGACTGTCTCCCTTTAATGCCGATAGTATTGCGGTTGCCGTGGAAGCAAGTCGTATTATGTATAGACGAATCAAAGAGCTCATTGCAGCAGGTCAAACTTTTGCAATGGAGACGACACTGGCTACGAGATCAGTCGCGAATCTGATCAAAGAAGCCCAAAAGGAAGGATATTACGTGACATTGCTGTATTTCTGGCTAAACACGTCGAAATTGGCGATTGAACGTGTCAAAATGAGGGTGGCCGCTGGCGGTCACAACATTCCGGAGATGACCATTCGCAGAAGATACGAGGCCGGGATACATAATCTTTTTGAACTATATCTTCCTATTTGCGATTATTGGATGATTACAGACAATTCTATGTCGCCGATGGAAGTAATTGCCAAAGGCTTCAAGAATGAAAAAAAAGAAATATTCAATCAGGTTATTTATCAAAAACTTGAAAGTCATGAGTGAACAAGAACTTAGAGAATTCGAAGAGAATATAGTTAAAGGTGCGAATGTCGCATTCCAACGCTTGGTAAGTCAGAAAATGAAAGAAGACGGTGAATTGGTATTTTCTCGTAACGGACATCTTTTCAAAGTGAAAGCCTCTGAGCTTGACAAGGTATTCTCATAAATCATATTCCCGACATCAAAGAACATAAAAACGGATAGCCTTTCGGGGACTATCCGCATATTTCGCCTCTCATCTCACGATTTCCATCTCTTTCAACAGAAAATCGGCTCCGGCATATTTGTCAATCAGGAACAACACATAACGGATATCGACAATAATGCTTCGTTGGTAATCGGGCAGATATTCAATATCGCCGCCAACGCCTTCCCAGTTGCGGTCGAAGTTAATGCCAATCAATTCGCCCCGGGCATTCATCACCGGGCTTCCGGAGTTACCTCCCGTTGTATGCGTGGTCGCGCAAAAAGCAACCGGCATCTTCCCATTGGCGGCATAAGGGCCGAAGTCTTTCCTCTCATATAAGTCTTTCAGCCGCTGCGGGACCACAAATTCCCAGTTGGTTGAATCTTCTTTCTCCATCACGCCGTCAAGGGTCGTCTGGCAACCATAGTAATCGCAATCCCGCGGACTGTAACCTTTGACCTGGCCGTATGTCAAACGCAACGTGAAATTGGCATCCGCCCATTGGGCTTTTCCTTCATTCATCCGCAACAAACCCTCCACATAGGTGCGATGTGCCAAATCATATCCCTCGTCGAACCGCTTCAGGGCATCGTCCAGTTCTTTTTGCTCGGCTTTGACAGAAAGGGCAAACCGAATCATCGGATCCCGCTTCAAGTCTTTCGCCGAAGGATGGGCAATAAAGCGGTCAAAACTTTCCCGGCTACCGAAGATAGACTTCTCGAACAGTCCATCGACGAACTTGTCAACATCGCCTTTATACATCTTGTCGATATGGGCGAAATAAGCTGGTTCCACCTTGGCAGGCACCAGGCGGCGATATTCTTTCAGCATCACTTTGGCGATCTTCCGATCCACATCGGGAGCATAATTTTTATCGAAGAAACGGCGGAATGCGTTCGACAATAAGGACAATTGCTTCCTGATGCCTTCCTTGTCGCCTTTTTCCAACACGGTAATCAGCGTGTCCACATCGGTCGGGACACCGGCAAACTCGATTCCCCTGACAATTGCTTCATCCAGCATCCATTTCCGGAAACGCAAGTCCTTCCGGTCATATACGATCCGCTCCAAAGCAAGAATAGCTTCTTCATACTGCGGTTGACGCTCTTTCTTGCCCCAAGCCAACAAAGCATCCTGCTCTTCGCGCTTCACCTGTTCGAAGTTTCGCTTGTTAATCGCCCAGTTGCTTCCGATCGAATTCTTATAGGCATTTTCGGAGCTGGCATACTTGCCGGCATATTGAATACGGACCTTCGGGTCTTTCAGCATTTCTTCCAGCATGGCTTTCTGGCGCAGCTCACGGATATTGATCCGAACAGCGTTGTCGATATCACGCCGTTCAGCCACTTCCCACGAAGTATAATACTTGTTGGTCCGTCCGGGGAAACCCATAATCATGGCAAAGTCGTTTTCCCGGAAACCTTTGATGGAGATTTTCATCCAACGCTTCGGATGCAAGGGGACGTTTTGTTCGGAATAAGGAGCCGGATTCCCGTCCTTATCGGCATAAACGCGAAAGACCGAAAAGTCTCCCGTATGGCGCGGCCACATCCAGTTGTCGGTATCGGCACCAAACTTGCCAATGGATGAAGGCGGCGTTCCTACCAGGCGGACATCCGAATAAACCTTCTTCGTAAACATATAATACTGGTTTCCTCCGAAGAACGGTTTGATTTCCACTTCCGTCCCCGGATTATCCTGCAAGAACTTCACGCCGACTTTCTGCTTGGCCAGCTTATTCAGGAAAGAGGGCGACAGATAGTCCATGCTATTCGGATCTTCATCCTTGGCCAATTCGGCTTTCACATAATCCGTCACCTCGTCAATCTTATCAATGAATGCGACCGTCAGTCCCGCATTCGGCAATTCCTGATCGCGTGTCGTTGCCCAGAAGCCATCCGTCAGATAATCATGATCCACCGTGCTATGCGATTGTATCGCGCCATATCCGCAATGATGATTGGTGAGCAACAAGCCATCGGGCGAAACTATTTCACCAGTACAGCCGCTGCCGAAGATCACCACGGCATCTTTCAAGGAAGACTTGTCCGGACTATAAATGTCATAATCCTGCAATTCAAGTCCCAAGTTCTTCATCTCGTCAAACTTCTGCTCTTTCAGCAGCGGAAGGATCCACATGCCTTCGTCGGCTTTCACGGGCAATGCCGGCAAGGCCGCCGCAAGCAAGAAAAATAATCTTTTCATACGCATTTGTTCTATTATTATCAAGTAATCCGTTCTTCCGTCTTTGAATAAGACGGTTTATCATTTCCATTCCGAAAAAGGATGCCGGGCAAGCATCGAATTGTAATACCGCCGGTCACCCGTGACTTCCTTCCCCGCCCAAACAGGCATGGCGAAAGATTCGTCTTCCGCACCCAGTTCAATCTCCGCCAAGACCAATCCCTCGTTGGCCCCGTGGAAAACGTCGATTTCCCACACGTGGTTCCCGACCCTGGCCAAATGACGCACCTTGTCGATGACTCCCGGCTCGCAAAGGAGGAGCAGTCGTTCGGTGTCCTCCAGCGGAATAGCCTGTTCGAACTCATAGCGGCTCATGCCTTCCCCGTCTGAAGGGCCTTTTATTGTCAGGAACCCGTCCTGATCTTGAATCCTGACGCGCACCGTCTTTCCCGGATCTGTGCAGATGTATCCTTGCACAATCCGCCTACAGGCATAAACATCCGCCGAGAAATCACCCGCGACCAAGAATTTCCGCTCTATTTCCATATTCATGACAGAAGTTTGAAGTCCATAAACAGGGAGACCCGTCATCTAATCGTCACCATCGTGGCACCAAAACCGTATTCGCGGAACGATGCGTCCTGATAATAATGCCGCTTGTAACGTGTATTCAATTCCTTCTCGATCGCCTTGCGCAACACGCCCTCTCCTTTCCCGTGGATGAACACGATCTTCTGCCCTTTCCGGGAAGCATACTGCTCCATCACTTCCCGGAATTTGCCCAACTGGTAATTCAGCATGTCGCCATTCGACATGCCCCGCACATCATCCAGAAGCTCGGCGATGTGCAAATCGACCTCCAGCACCGGAGGGATGGCTTCCTTCTTCTTGGAAACGGGATGGCCGGGAGGCTTGGGACGGCTGTCGTCAAGCACTTTCTGCCGCATCGCTTCCTGCAATTCCGAGGCGGAAACCAGCACTTCCCGTTCCGGCACATCGTTGCGCACAACCGGGCAGATAATCGCATCCTCCTCGAAGAAGTCGTTTTCCACGAAGCAATGCAACTTGTAGAACTTGACCGTATCCAAATGGAGTTCCACAGAGACGGCATTCTTCAGCGAATACATCTTGTCTTTCTTGAAGGCGATCAACTGGACGCAAACCCGTTCCAGGGCGTTCAGGTCTTTCTTCCCGAATTCTTCCATGAATATCTTGGTGTTGGGCTCGACGGACCCGTGGCAGCGGCTGAGCCAACTGTTGTTTTCACGGCTCATGTAGTTGAAGAACAAACAATAATTGCTGTCGTTCACGAAGTAGGCCTCGTAGCCGCATTGCTGGAGTGCCTTCGGATCTGTCGGCAAATAAGCCAAGAAGACGTTCAGCCTCTCCCCTTCCGGCGTTTCCTTGGTCGCCTCTTCCGCCTCTTCCGGCTGCGGGCGCGTGCCTGCGGCTTCCCTCTCCCGTCCCGCCACACCGTCTGCCGGCCTGCCGGGACCGTGCGCTTGCGGGTTTTCTCCCACGACCACGCATTCACGGATCAAAACCGGCACTTCAAAGCCGGATTCGTCTTCCACCCATACCTGGTCCTTTCCGCGGAAGCCCTTGACGATGCCTCCGCCCGTCGCGTCCAGGAAACGTATCCTGTCCCCTACCTTCATGTCAGCCATATTCTTTTGTTTTTTACCGCGAGCCGCTTCCATGCGAACCGCTTCTTCATTTAATCCACGCAAAAATAACATTTTTCTTCCACTTTCAAGCGAAAAATGAGACACGCACTGCAAGAGGACTGCAAGACGCTCCATCGCAGGTCCCGCGGCAGGCCTCCAGGCAGGCTTGCGGCGAAAAGGAACAAGAAAAATTGATTTTTATTTGGCGGTTACGCAAAAATACATACCTTTGCACCGCCTGCCGGAAAGCGCGGCCGGCATGGCACAAGCATTGTTCTATGGTGTAATGGTAGCACAACAGATTCTGGTCCTGTTTGTCCAAGTTCGAATCTTGGTAGAACAACGAAAAGGCCTCCCGGTTTCCGGGAGGTTTTTTTATGCCCGCCCGCGCCGCTACAGACAGGCAGACCGTCCTCGAAATATGTATCAAAAAAAGGATATTTGATTGAATTTTGCCCGGAAAATGCCAAGACGAAACGGGGCAAGCCGCCGAAAACGCTTATATTTGCGGAAAATAACGATATGCCTATGCCAAACGTCATCAAACTCGACACGATCGAGCAGTACAACCGGCTGTACGGGCTGGAAACGGTCCATCCGCTGGCGGCCGTCGTCGATTTGTCGGAAGCCACCCGCTTCCCGTCGCGTTTCACCTTGAACTACGGGGTCTATGCGCTATACCTGAAGCAGACGAAGAGCTGCGACCTGCGCTACGGGAAGCGGCCCTACGATTACCAGGAAGGGACCGTGACGAGCTTCGCCCCGGGACAGGTGGTGGATGTGAAAATGACGGATTCCGTCCCTCCGAAATCGCGGGGGCTGCTGTTCCATCCCGACCTGATCCGCGGGACATCCCTGGGGAAGGAAATCAAGCGTTATGCGTTCTTCTCGTATGCCTCGAACGAGGCCCTCCACCTCTCGGACGAGGAAAAAAAGATTTTTGAAGACTGCCTCGACAAGATACGAAGCGAGCTGCGCCGCCCGGAAGACCGCCACAGCCGCCGCCTGATATGCCGGAACATCGAACTGCTGCTGGATTACTGCATGCGCTTTTACGAACGCCAGTTCGCGACGCGCTCGGAGGCGAACCGGGACATCTTGGGCCAGTTTGAAGAGCTGCTCGACGACTACTTCCAAAGCGGCAAGCCGCTGGAGCTGGGGCTGCCCACCGTCAAGTATTTCGCGGAGGGCGTCCACCTGTCGCCGAATTATTTCGGGGACCTCGTCAAGAAAGAGACCGGGCGGACGGCGCAGGAACACATCCGGAACAAGCTCCTCGACGTTGCCAAGGAAGAGGTGTCGGGGTCGGACCGCAGCATCAGCGAAATCGCCTACCGGCTGGGCTTCCAGTACCCCCAGCATTTCTCGAGGACGTTCAAGAAGGCGGTGGGCTGCACGCCGAAAGAATTCCGCTCGCTTTGACCG
>CAYRFT010000063.1:0-7469 GCA_964423585.1 uncultured Parabacteroides sp.
GATTGCGCTTCTATCTTGAAGTTATAGAATTCCTCGCTTTCGCACGAGCCAACGCCACTGAAAATGCCTCCTTATAAAAGGAAATGAATCTTGTCCATTCCGTTTTCCGGGCCAAAGCGAAACAATTATCCTTAATCGTATCTTTCAGCTTTTCGTCCTCCCCCGCGTCGGCCAGGGCCAAGACATGGTTGGAAATCTCTGTCGCCACCTCGAAATAATTGAAATCGGTGCGGTCTGTCACCACGACGCCTTCTTTTATATCCTTTCCGGACACGCCCGCTTTCCGAGCCCACAAGCCAAACCCGGCCAGGTTCGTGGTGATGGTCGGGATGCCGAAAGCGACGCTTTCCAACGGCGTATAACCCCACGGTTCATAATAAGAAGGGTAAATCGTCGCATCCATGCCTATCAGGATGTCATAATAAGATTTGTTCAGGATGCCGTCCTTCCCGTCCAGATAGCAAGGGATGAAAATGATCTTCAGCTTCTCATCCCGGGCATTGGTAAAACCTGCATATCCTATGTAATCCATTACCCGGTCGTCTTGCATCCGGTTTAACCAATGGGTGATGAATGGACATTGCATGGGCTCCCTGTTCGGATAGTCCGTCTCGATGGCTTTCTTCAAATCCGAACGGACATCCCGCACCCATGCCGGGACCATGATAAAGGCGATCGTCTCGCGTTGCAGCCGCCCGCCGGTACGGACCCGGTTCATGGCCTCGATGAATACGTCGATGCCTTTGTTGCGGTATTCATAACGGCCGCTGGTGGAAATCAGCAGCGCGTTCGGGCATATCGGACAGCCCAGCAATTTCTCGGACATGTTCAATAATGTTCTGCGGGCCTCGGCTCTTTTTGCCGCGTATTCCTTGCCTTCGGGCACGAAGTTCAATTCAAACCCGTTGGGGGTTACGACATCCGGATACTTGTCCAATAATTGTCCGCACTCGCGGGCCGTGATGTCGCTCACCGTGGTAAAACAATCCACTTGGCGGGCCGTCTGTTTCTCCAAGGAGTGTTTTGCCTCCATGTTCAACTCGTATGCCATCTGGTCTCCGTCGTATCCGTCCATGTAGGCATACAACGCTTTGTCGTTTCCGGCGATGGAACGTCCGATGGATGTGGCATGGGTGGTAAAGATTGTCGCGACTTCCGGCAATTGCTTCTTTACATACAAAGCCCCCATTCCCAGCATCCATTCGTTGAAATGGGCGACGACCGGTTTGTTTTCCAGATTGTGGTAATGATAAAAGCTTTCTATGACCTTCCCCGCCGCATAGGCAAAGACGCAAGATTCGTCGTAGTCGCCGTAAGCATGGATGGAATCCACCCCGAATTGCTCCCACATCATGTAGTACAATGCGTTTTTGTCCGGGAAGAAAGGTTTGAAGTCAACCAAAATGACAGGAGGCATTTCCGGCACATTCCAACGCCCTGTTTTCACCCGAAGGCCTTCGGCGGTCGCATGCCGTTTCCAATCGGCAAACAAATCAAGATCATCCACAAAATCCGCAGGCCGGGTCTTGTCCCAAATGTCGGGCCCGATGAAAATGATATTGTCACCCAGCATCTGTTGCAAGGTATGCGCTTTGGTCGAAAGCACCGTATAGATCCCGCCGACCTTGTTGCAAACTTCCCAACTGCTTTCAAATACGTATTCCGGCACAGTCACTGTATGGTTCATCCCGCAGTTCTTTTAATGGTATGGTTTTCTGGCCGCAAAGGTAATCTTTTTACGCTTTTTTTGATTGGGCTTTTATGTTTAATTGTAATTTTTGTAGCTTTGTGATATTCTAAAAAATGAAAAGGCTATGGCTGAAAGACGAACTTTAAAAAAAGAAATCGGCCGCACCGCCGGTAATTTAAACAAACAGGCATGAGGCAGGTTGTTTGCAAAGCTCTTCTCCGCTGGTTCGGCTGGAGGCCGGGGCCTCACGTGGGGGTGGATCTCCCGAAGTGCGTAATATGCGTGGCACCGCATACCAGCAATTGGGATTTCATTGTGGGGAAATTGTTTTACACCGCCATCGGCCTGACAGCCGGTTTTTTGATGAAGAAGGAGTGTTTTGTCTTTCCCTTCAATCTTATTTTTAGGGGCATGGGAGGAATCCCGGTTGATCGGGACAAGCGGAGGTCACTGACCGACCAGGTGGTTGAAATGTTTCAGACGCACGACCGGTTTCAGGTGGCCATTACCCCTGAAGGGACACGAAAACGGGTCGAGGAATGGAGAAAAGGTTTTTACTACATTGCCCTCAAGGCGCAAGTCCCCATTCTGATAGGTTACTTGGACTATGGGAAAAAAGAAGTAGGGATTAAAGACATATTTTATCCGACGGGAGACATCGACCGGGATATGGCCGTGATACGCGGGAAATACAAAGGGGTCACGGCCCGCCATCCGGAGTGTTTCGGAGGTTGAATTGCCATCCCGGACAAAAAACGGACCGGAATCGGGTTGCTTTTCATCCGGTTCGTTTCCTTTAACCGACGAAATTGAAAAGCAAAACTTGCGGGAATCCCTTTCGATTCTCGTTTATTCTGAAACGAAACATTGTCTTTAGTAAGAAAATGGAAAATGATTTGCGCATAAGCCTCCTGCAATTCCCTGTTGAATGGGAACGGAAGGAAAAGAACCTGCAGGCATGTGAATCCCGATTGAAAAGGAGCAAAGGGAAGACGGATTTGGTGGTGTTGCCGGAAATGTTTACGACCGGATTTTCCATGAACGCCCAAGCGCTGGCGGAAGAAGTGACCGGAGAAACCGTTTCCGCCGTCAGGCGGTGGGCTGCGGCATACGATATGGCCGTCGCGGGCAGTTTCATCGCCTTTGAAGACGGACATTATTACAACCGCGCGTTCTTTGTCACGCCCGACGGACAGGCTTGCTATTATGACAAACGGCATTTGTTCAGCATGGCGGGCGAGACAGGAATCTACACGGCGGGCTGCGAACTTCCGATCGTCTCTTATCGGGGATGGAACGTTTGCTTGCAGATTTGTTACGACCTGCGTTTCCCTGTGTGGAGCCGCAACCGGAATTACGCCTACGATCTCCTGATTTACATGGCCAACTGGCCCGATGTCCGTTCCTCGGCATGGCAACCTTTGCTACAAGCCCGCGCCATCGAGAACCAGGCTTATGTTTGCGGCGTGAACCGGACGGGCATGGATGGGAAAGGTTTCAATTATGCGGGGGATTCCGTTTTGTTCTCCCCCAAAGGTGAAAGGATGGGATGCGCCTGCCACCGCCGGCAATGCCTGCTCACCCGCACGTTGTCTGCCGGGAAGCTGGCGACGTTCCGGAAGAAGTTCCCGGTGGCCGTCGATGGCGATTCGTTTCTGATATGCCCTTCATCGGCCGGCAAGCCGGATTAACGCCTGAAGCGTCATGGCAGCCATGAAATCCCCTTGGACCTGGGTTCCTTCGCTATACTTCGCCGAAGGCTTGCCTTATGTATCCGTAATGACGTTGTCCGTCATCATGTACAAACGCCTCGATGTCTCCAACGCCGATATCGCCCTTTACACCGGATGGCTGTATTTCCCGTGGGTGGTCAAGCCGCTGTGGAGCCCGTTTGTGGATTTGCTCCGGACGAAACGCTGGTGGATTTGGTCCATGCAGGTATTGATCGGCGGCGGAATGGCGGGAATCGCGTTTGCCCTGCCCGGCGATTTCTTTTTTCAGGCGACGCTCGCCTTTTTTTGGCTGATGGCTTTCTGTTCCGCCACCCACGACATTGCCGCCGACGGATTCTATATGCTCGGGCTGGACGAAGGGCGACAGGCGTTCTTTCTCGGCATCCGGAATACGTGCTACCGCATCGCCATGATCACCGGGCAGGGGTTGCTGGTGATGCTGGCGGGCTGGTTGGAGGAGACGACCGGCCGCATCCCGATGTCGTGGAGCCTTGTCTTCTTTATCCTGGCGGGGATTTTCATCGCCCTTGCCCTTTGGCATAAATCCGTCTTGCCGAAGCCCCCGTCCGACGGGCCGCGGGGAGGCATGGCCCTCCGTGATGTACGGAAAGAATTCGTGCAGGCCTTTTCGTCTTTCTTTTCCAAGCGGGGGATTGTCCCGGCCCTCCTTTTCATGCTGACGTACCGGCTGGGAGAATCGCAATTGGTGAAATTGGCCTCCCCGTTTCTGCTGGACCGGCCGGAGGATGGCGGCCTGGGCTTGAGCACCGGCCAGGTGGGGTTTGCCTACGGGACCATCGGCGTCATCGCCCTCCTGTCGGGAGGGATTGCCGGGGGAATTGCCATCTCGAGGCACGGGCTGAGGCGATGGATCTGGCCTATGGCGCTCGCCATTTCCCTGCCCAACTTGGTTTATCTCTATCTGGCCTACGCGCAAACGGGCGATTTCGCCGTTGTCAGCACCTGCGTGGCCGCCGAGCAGTTCGGCTACGGCTTCGGGTTCACCGGGTACACCATGTACCTGATGTATTTTGCCGAAGGGGAGTACAAGACATCGCACTATGCCATCAGTACGGGATTCATGGCACTCGGCATGATGCTGCCGGGCATGATTTCAGGATGGATTCAGGAATGCGTCGGCTACCGGCACTTCTTCGTCTGGGTGATGCTGTGCTGCGTCCCGCTGTTTCTCGTCCTTCCGTTTGTCAAGACCGGCAAATAGCCGGAGGAAACCGGGCTAAAACAAATCCAAGACGAGTTGCCCGCCGCCGGACAGGTTGAAACTCTTCCGGTGGCAGGGAGAAATGCCGTGGGAGGCGATGGCGGCCCGGTGTTCCTTTGTCGGGTAGCCTTTGTTGCGGTCCCAGCCATAGGCAGGATACTCCCGGTGCAGCCGGATCATGTAATCGTCGCGGTAAGTCTTGGCCAAGACCGACGCGGCGGCTATCGGCAGGTACTTCCCGTCGCCTTTCACGATGGCGGTATGGGGGATGCCGGGGTAAGGATTGAACCGGTTGCCGTCGATCAGGAGATGCTGCGGGCGGACCTTCAATCCGCCTATGGCGCGGTGCATGGCCAGGAAGGAGGCGTTCAGTATGTTGAGCCGGTCTATCTCTTCCGGCCCGGCAATCCCGATTGCCCAGGCGAGGGCTTCGGCTTCGATCACCTCCCGCAGGGCATACCGCTGCCGTTCGGTCAGTTGCTTCGAGTCGTTCAGCATTTCGTTCCTGAAACCGGGCGGCAAAATGACGGCGGCGGCATATACCGCCCCCGCCAGGCATCCGCGCCCCGCCTCGTCGCAACCGGCCTCGACGCGGTTCTCTTGCAAAAACGGCAATAACATCTTTTCTTCTTTTTGGAAATGCAAATCGGCGGGCAGGCGGAGGGTTTCCTATTCGTAGCGGTTGCGGCTGGCTATTTCTTCCAGCTTTTTCCTTGCCTTTTTCCGGTCGGGCTGCGTCGGATAGCCGATTACGACATCCAGCAGCACCCGTTTGCCGGAAGGGATGCCGAGCAGCTTGCGCACCTTCTCCTCGTCGAACCAGCCAAGGATGCAACTGCCCAGCCCTTCCTCCTCGGCGGCCAGGACAAGGTGGGCGGCGGCGATGCCTACGTCGATGTGGGCGAAGTTCTTGTCCTTCAGCCACGCCCCGAAGCCCGCGCTCAGGTTGGGCTTCTCTTCCACCACCACGATATGCACGGGCGCCTGTTTTGAAAAGCGGTTTATGCCGAGCAGCTTGCTCGCCGCGGCATCCGCCAGCCTGTCTCTCGTCTCCGGGTCGTCCACCACGATGAAGTGCCAGGGCTGCGCGTTGCACGCCGAGGGCGCCAGGCGTGCCGTTTCCAATATCCGCCGGATTTTTTCCTCCTCGACGGGGCGGTGCGGGTCGAATGCCCGGTCGCTTTGCCGCCGGGCCGCCAGTTCATGGAAGTTCGTCATGGCCGTGTCATTGGTATTGCATCATTTTGGCGATATATTTCCCCACGATGTCGAACTCGATGTTCACCACCGAGCCCGGCGCGATTTGGCAAAAGTTCGTGCAGGCGTGGGTGTAGGGGATGATTGCCACCCGGAAGCCGCCGGGACGCGCGTCGCACACCGTCAGGCTCACGCCGTTCACGCAGACCGAGCCTTTCTCGACCGTCACGTAGCCCTGGCGCGCCATGTCCTTGTCGAACGGGTATTCAAACGAGTAGTACCAGCTCCCTTCGGCCTCTTCCACCCCCGTGCAGACGGCGGTGCGGTCCACGTGCCCCTGCACGATGTGCCCGTCCAGCCTGCCGTTCATCAGCATGCTGCGTTCGAGGTTTACCAAGCTCCCGGGGGCCAGGCTTCCCAAGTTGGAGCGCTCCAGCGTCTCCCTGACGGCTGTCACCGTGTATGTCTTGCCGCTTTTCTTCACCACCGTGAGGCACACGCCGTTGTGCGCCACGCTCTGGTCTATCTCCAATTCATCGGCAAACGAACATTCCATCGTTATGTGGATGTTCCCTTTCTCTTTTTCTATCGCGGCCACCCGGGCCGCTTCTTCCACGATTCCTGAAAACATGATGATTCTTATTTTTAGTGTTCCGATGCGCGAAGATACGGAAAATTATCCGGTTCGGGCGGGCGGGGAGGAGGGAATGCGGGGCGCGAAAAAGCTCCCGGCCCTTCGCGGACCGGGAGCCTGCGTCAAACCGCGCCTTTCCGCCCCTGCCGCCTCACTTGCGTTCGGCTATGCGCTGGTTGTAGGCCTGGTTGGTATCGGCAATCAGCTTGTTCACCTTGGTGATGAAGGCCGAGAGGGCGGCGGAAGGAGACGCGACGCTGAAGGCGAAGATCGTCGTGGTGAGCGCGTCATACTGTTCGTACATTTCCTCGCGGAGGGGCTTGACGGCCTGTGCCGGGTTGGCGGCCTGGGCGGCGGCGCGGCTGTCGATGAGCGTCCGCCATTCGTTGTTCAGCTCCTCGCAGCAGGTCACGTCGTCCGTCAGTCCCAGCGCGGCGAGGCGCGGGGCGTTCTCTTTCTTCTTCAGGTCGGCCAGCAGCCCCTCGACGGCCTGCACTTCCTGCCGCTGGGGCAGTTCGCGTATGCCGGAATAGGGGGCCATGATGATCGAGAGGACCCGCGCCGCCTCCCCCTTCGTATTGTCCGGGTGGGAGCTTCCCATCTTCACCACCGAGAACAGATACAACAGCAAATTGTCCATTTTCCGGTCCAGTTCCCCTATCCGTTCCGTTTCTTCGGCTGTCCGGGTCTGGTTGACCAGCTCCACCAATTTCTTGTAGTTTTCAGAGAATGCGGAATACATCTCTTCCGGCACATGGAGGGATTGCGTCGTCCCTTCGTCCACGTATTTGCAGATTTGCCCGGCAAAAAATGCAAATTCGGCATTGTTGAGCCTCGCAAACGCGATGGTCTCCAATTTTGTAATTGTACTCATGACTTGAAAATTTTAAATGTTTGTCCCAAATATAGGAATATTCTCCGGAATCAGCCTTTTTTTCGACGGGAAAATGGGATTTACGGTCGTAAATCGGGCTTTCCGGCTGGCGGAAAATG
>CAYRFT010000064.1:0-7458 GCA_964423585.1 uncultured Parabacteroides sp.
CCGTGCAGCCTGCACGAGTTTTCCCGCGGGAGACATTTCGCCCTTTTTATGGGTCTTTTTCCAAAGATTTTCAGTATGTTTGCCTGCAAATTAATGTATAAATCAACTATCATGGCAAAGACGAATGAAGAATTGCTGGCCATCCTGGGCCGGTTTGCTTTGGAAGAAAAGGTCGTTTCCGCGGAGCCTTTTGGCAACGGGCATATCAACGACACGTTAAAAGTCACGACAGACAAAGGCGAGGCCAGATATGTGTTGCAGCGGATCAATCATCTGGTTTTTACCGATGTGGAGATGTTGCAGCGCAATATCCATGTCGTGACGACGCATATCCGCGAGAAATTGGCGGCGAAGGGGGAAACGGATATCGACCGGAAAGTCCTCACTTTCTTGCCGACGAAAGAAGGGAAATATTATTATTTCGATGGCGGCAGTTACTGGCGGGTATGCCTTTTCATCCCCCGCAGCAAGAGTTATGAGACGGTGACGCCCGGATTGTCATACGAGGCGGGCAGGGCTTTCGGCGACTTCCAGTTGATGCTGTCGGACCTGCCGGAGGGGGCGTTGGGCGAGACGATCCCGAATTTCCATAATATGGAGTTCCGCCTGCGGCAATTCCGCGAGGCCGTCGAGGCGGACGCGGCAGGCCGCCTGGAAGAGGCGAGGGGCCTGGTCGGCGAGATGGAGGAACGGGCTGAAGCCATGTGCGTCCAGGAACGCCTGTATCGGGAAGGGAAGCTGAAGAAACGCACCAACCATTGCGATACGAAGGTGAACAACATGATGTTTGACGCGGATACCGGCGAGGTGTTGTGCGTGATCGACTTGGATACGGTGATGCCGGGCTTTGTATTGTCGGACATCGGCGATTTCATCCGCACTGCGGCAAACACAGGGGCCGAAGACGACGAGGACCTGGACCGGGTGAACGTGAACCTGCCCATCTTCGAGGCCTACACGCGCGGATATATGGAAAGGGCCAAGGATTTCCTGACCCCGCTTGAGATCGGAATGTTGCCGTATGGCGGACGGTTGCTGACCTATATGCAGACGGTCCGTTTCCTGACGGATTACCTGAACGGGGACACCTATTATAAGATCCACAGCCCGAAGCATAATCTGATCCGGACGAAAGCCCAGTTCAAGCTGTTGCAGAGCCTGGAGGCGCATGCGGAAGAGATGGACGGTTTCATGGAGCAGTGGTTATAGACCCCTTGACAGGAAGACGAGGATGAATAATGCCAATCAGCCGGCGCGCCGGGTTTCTCCGGTCGCTTGGGTCCCGACCGTTTACTTCGCCATGGGCATGCCTTTCGTGGTCCTGAACATGGTGACCGCCTTGATGTTCAAAGGGCTGGGCATTTCGGATGCCCGGATTGCCTTCTGGACTTCGGTGATTATGTTCCCCTGGACGATCAAGCCGTTGTGGAGCCCGTTCCTGGAGATGTTCAAGACCAAGAAGTTCTTTGTCGTGCTGACGCAGTTCTGTTCCGGCATCTTCTTCGGGCTGGTGGCATTGTCTTTGCAACTGCCCGGCTTCTTCGCGGTGTCCATTGCCTTGTTGGCCGTGATTGCCTTCAGCGGGGCGACGCATGACGTGGCGGCGGACGGCGTCTATATGGCCGTCTTGGACAAGGACGACCAGGCTCGGTATATCGGCTGGCAAGGGGCGTTTTACAATGTGGCGAAACTGGCGGCGACCGGCGGCCTGGTGTATCTTGCCGGTTACTTGATCGGGCGTGTCGGCGTTGTCCGGGCCTGGATGTTGATCATGGGCTGCTGCGGAGTCCTCATGCTCCTGTTGGGACTGTACCACTGGAAGATGCTGCCGAGCGACAAGGCCGTGTCGGAGAACCGCGTCGCCTCCGCCGCGGAGACATGGGCCGCTTTGAAGGAAGTCATCCTCACCTTCTTCCGGAAGGAACATATCGCCCTGTATGTCCTTTTCATCATCCTGTATCGTTTTGCGGAAGGCTTGGTGATAAAGATCGTTCCCTTGTTCCTCAAAGCGCCTTTGGCCGACGGCGGATTGGGACTGACCGAACAGCAGATAGGCCTGTATTACGGTTCGTTCGGGGCGGCCGCTTTCGTGTCGGGCTCTTTCCTTGCGGGCTATTACATCTCCCACAACGGATTGAGGAAGACGTTGTTCATCCTGTGCTGCGTGTTCAACTTCCCGTTCGTCGTGTATCCTTTGCTGGCCCTCTACCAGCCGGATTCCTCCTGGCTGATAGGCGGTGCCATCATGTTCGAATACTTCGGGTACGGGTTCGGGTTTGTCGGGCTGACCTTGTTCATGATGCAGCAAGTGGCCCCGGGGAAGCACCAGATGGCGCATTACGCCTTTGCTTCGGGGATTATGAACTTGGGCGTGATGATTCCGGGGATGATCAGCGGTTTCTTGAGCGACAGGTTGGGATATGCCCGCTACTTCATTGTGGCATTGCTTGCCGCCGTGCCGGTGCTGGTCCTGGTCCGTTTCCTGCCGTTCGCTTACCCTGACGAAAAGAAGTAGCCGCCTTCCCGTTCGAGGCCCTACTCGGCTTCCAGTTCCAGTTTCGCCCCCTTGACACCCGGTGCCGATGCCTCGAAGATGATTGTCCCGGCTTCTTCCGTGGTTTGCACGATGGCCGTCAGTTGCCCGCTGAACAATTTCATTTGCGGTTCCTGGAACGGTTCCAGGCTGGCGCTGTTCCCGTTGGCGGCGGCGCGGAAGACCCCCGCTCCCTTTACCTTGAATTTGATTTGGCGGGTTTCGTTGGGGCAGAAGTTCCCGTCTTTATCCACTATCCTGACATTGACGAACGACAAGTCTTTCCCGTCTGCCCGGAGCCGGTCGCGGTCGGCTGTCAACACGATGCGGTGCGGTTTCCCCGCCGTATGGATTTCGGCTTCGTCCGCCGCCTTCCCGTCTTCATCGTAGGCGACGACTTTCACGGTTCCCGGCTCGTATTTCGTGTCCATCCACATCAGGCGGTAGCGTTTCTGGCGTTCGAGGCTCTTTTGGGCCGCTTCGGTATAGCTGCTGTCGATGCCGATGCCGAGGTCTTTCGTCCGTTTGCCCTGGCTCTTCCCGTTGATGAACAGTTCGGCGGAGGGATAGTTGGTATAGACGAAGATCGGCGTTACTTCGCCTTCGCGCCCCTCCCAGTTCCAGTGCGGCAGGATGTGCAGGGTCTTTTCCCCTTTGTTCCAGTGGGAGCGGTACAGGTAGTAGCGGTCCTTCGGAATCCCGGCGAGGTCGATGATGCCGAACAGGGAGCTGTGGCTGGGCCAGTTCGTGTAATAAGGTGTCGGTTCGCCCAAGTAATCGAATCCCGTCCAGACGAATTCGCCCATGCAATAGGGGAGGTCTTCGTGTTGGATGAAATCGTCTTCCGGCAGGTTGGACCAACTGCAGTGTTCCACGTCGTATGACGAGCTCTGGTGGTCTTCGTAAACGGCCATGGACTTTCGTTCGACCGGGAATTTATAAACGCCCCTCGAGCTGACCGTCGAAGCCGTTTCGCTGCCCAAGATCAGTTGCTGCGGCAGCTTGGCGTAGTTGGACGGATAGCGGAACGGGCGGTAGTTGAAGCCCGGTATGTCCATCACGGCGGCGAAGTTGTTGTTGACTACCTCGTCCGGGGCATCCATGCCCTGGGTGACCGGCCGCGTCGGGTCTTCGCGGTGGCAGATGTCTTGCAGGAAGCGGGCCACCTGGCAGCCCCCTTCGTACCTTTGCGTCGGGACTTCGTTCCCGATGCACCACATCACGACGCTCGGATTGTTCCGGTAATGGCGGATGAGGTTCGTCAGGTCTTTTTCTGCCCATTCCTCAAACAGGGTATGATAGCCGTTGGCGCATTTCGCCTTGTCCCATTCGTCGAAGCTCTCGGCCATCAGCATCAGCCCCATCTCGTCGCAGGCGCGTACCAGTTCGGGCGCGGGCATGTTGTGCGAGGTGCGGATGGCGTTGCAACCCATGTCTTTCAGCATGCGTATCTGGCGGCGGATGGCGGCATCGTTGACGGCACTGCCCAGCGGGCCCAGGTCATGATGGTTGCAAACGCCTTTGAACACGGTGCGTTGCCCGTTCAGGAAAAACCCTTTGCCGGGGATGACTTCGATGGAGCGGATGCCGAACCGCGTGGCGTATTCGTCCTTCAGCAGGTCTTCCCCTTTATAGACTTCCGAGATGGCCGTATAAAGATTCGGGTGTTCGGGCGACCAGAGCTCCGGGTCCTCGACGATGAACTCTTGCACCAGCACGCCTTTGTTGTAAACGATGCCGCCGAGAGGCTGCCTTTCCTCTTCGAGGCGGCTCCCGTCGGGCTTGCACAGGATGGTCCTGACGCTGTATTGCCCCGGGTCCGCCTCCTCCGGCAGGACGACTTGCGCCTCCACCCTGACGCGCGCGAACTTCTCGTTCACCTGCGGTGTCGTGACGTATGTCCCCCAGACGGGGATGTATGCGTCTTCCGTCACGATGACGTGCACGTTGCGGTACAGGCCGGCTCCCGGATACCAGCGGGAAGATTCCGGCATGTTTTCCAGGCGGACGGCCAGCGAGTTGGTTTCTCCGGCCCGGATGAAAGGGGTGATGTCGAGCACGAAGGAATTGTAGCCGTAGGGCCAGTAGCCCGCCTCCTTCCCGTTGACGTACACCCGGGCGTGGCTCATCGCCCCGTCGAAGAGGAGGAAAGCCTTCTTGCCGGGAGCGAACTGCGGGATGTCCAACGGGATGCGGTACCAGCCGGTGCCCGTGAAGGGAAGGCCTCCGGTGCGCCCGGCATGTTCCATCGCCTCCTTTTGCCCGTCTTGCGTGATGGCGACGTTCTGTTTGTCGTTATGGATGCTGAACGGGCCGCAGATGGCCCAGTCGTGGGGCACGGCGACAGGCTGCCATTGGCTGTCGTCGAAGGCGGGTTGTACGAATTCGGGGTTGTCTTCGCGGGTGAATTTCCAGCCTTTTTCCAGCAGGAATTCTGTCCTTGCCTGGGCGGAGACGCCCGACAGGAATCCGATGATTCCCATTACGGATAACATGCAAGTCCTTTTCATGCGTGATTCGGTTTAGATGGTTTGTCTTGTTTGTCTGTCCTGCAAATATAGCGCATATTTTCCTCTTATTTCTTTTCTTTGACGGTAATGTGGAAGCAGCCCTGCCGCCGTTCGTGCTTGACGTAGCAGCGCCCCGCCCGCTTCAGGTCGCGCAAGACCATGGCCAGGACCATCTTCAGCTCGTCCTTGCCGATGTCGAGGGTGTCTTCCGCGTCCATCTTGGCGTAGCGGTTCCACGAAATGTCGAAGGTCGTGCCGTACTGGTGCGTCGAGCGGGACGACGAGTTGACGTTCCTTTTCTTCAGCTTCCGGGTGTCGGCGACCGTGCGGGTGAGGCTCGTCACCTTGACCTTGTAGAGGGGCGCGTTCAGGGAGGCCAGCGAGTCCTGGAAGTTCTTCCCGATGTCGTGCAGCAGGACGGCGGCCTGCGGGATGAGGTAAGGTATCGAGTGGGAGAGTTCTTCCACCTCGTAATACGCGCCGCTCCTGATTTCCTTCATTTTCTTCTTCGCCTTCTCGGCCTCTTCGCGCGTCTTGGCGGGGCGGATGCCTATTTTCCTCGCCGTGGCCAGCTGCACGTCGTTCAGGTCGTTGAAGTCGCGGTTGTAGCTCCCGTCGTACCAGATGCGCTTCAGCGGGCCCCGTTCCTCCTTGCAGGCGGGCAGGAGCAGGCATCCCGCCAGCAGGACTGCGGCAAGCGCGCGTAAAAATGCTTTCGTTTTCTTCATTTCGGATTCGTTGTTCGGTTATGCCTGCAAAAATAAGAAATAAGTCCCAATGGGAAAGCCCGGCGGGGCATATTCTCCCCGTCCCGGAGATTTGCCGGGCGGCCTGCGCGGAAGTAGCGGGAAAAACGCTATTTTTGCAACATCAACGAAAACGTTCATAGGCGCATGAAACGCCATCATCACATATCAGTCATCATCGCGGCGGCCTTCCTGCTCTCCTGCGGCCATTCCGCGCATTGGGAAACCCTCGCGGGGGTCGAATCCTACATCGAGGGGAGGCCCGACAGCGCGCTGGCGGTGCTGGAACGGATAGACCCGCGCGGCCTCTCCGGCAGGGAGGAAAGGGCGAAGCACGCGCTCCTCCTCTCCATGGCGTTGGACAAGAACTACATCGACACGACCTCCTTCGACGTGCTCCGTCCCGCCCTCGACTATTACGCCGCCCACGGGTCTCCCACCGAGAAGCTCCGCACCCGCTATTACGAAGGGCGCATCTACCAGAACCGCGGGAACGAGGCGTTGGCGATGGAATGCTTCGTCAACGGGCTGACGGAAGGCGCCGCCTCCGACGACGCCCTGACGAAAGCCCGCGTCTGTTTCGCCCAGGGGAAGATATACTATTCGCTCTTCGACTGGGACAACTTCATCAAATGCAACGAGAACGCCGGCCGCCTCTTCAAGGAATCGGGCCTCGCCAACAGCTACGCGAACTGCCTGATACGGATCATAAACGGCTACACCCTGAAAGGGGACACGGCCAACGCGCTCCGCCGCATCGAAGAGTGCAGGCGTATTTCGGAGGAGCTCGCCCCCGCCCGCAAGGCCGACTTCCTTTCCGCCTGCCTCTCCTATCTGGCGGCCTACGGGAGCGCGCGGGAAATCACCGATGCCATCCGCGAGTACGCCGCCACCGTCCCCGCGCAGGCGGTGGACTGGCTCGCCGTCGCCAACGCCTATGCGAAGGCCGGGGCCTATGAAAGCGCGCTGGAGGCCCTGTCGCGCCACGAGAGGGTGCCCGATGCCGCAAAGGAACGGAAATTCCATGCCGTCGCCTCCGACGTGCACAAGAACCTGGGCGATTACGCGAAGGCGCTCGACGAATACGAGGCTTACATGGCCTTGTCGGACAGCATCGACTATGCCGCCTACACTTAGGACACGAAGTTCGTGGAAGAGAGGCATTCGCTGGAGATGCAGGCCATGAGGGAGAAGGAGTGGAGGAACCGCATCCTCTCGTGGGCGACGCTCTCCATCGTCCTGCTGCTCTCCGTCATCTTCTGGATCCGCTCCCGGCTGAAGGTGGGCAGGATGGAAAAGGCCCTCGCCGAGGAGGAGGCGGAGAGGTACAGGGCGATGTACGGGCAGATGGAGGAAGAACGCGACAACCTCACGGCGCTGCTGGCGCGGAACGACGGGCTGGGGCCGGATGCCAGGGCTTCCGTCGGGCGGAGGCTGGAGCTGCTGAACCGCTTCTTCGCCGCATACATAACGGGAGGGGACATCGACGGGGAGACGCGCGGGGAAATCGAAAATATCCGCAAGCTGGTGAAGAATTTTGACAACTAAGCCGGAGGTCCCTTCCGCGCCGGGCTTTTTCCCGGCGGGAAGAGGGGTTTTCGCGGGCTTTCGGAAAGGCATCCTGCATCGGACGGTGCAGGGTGCCTTTTTTCGTCCCGGAAAAGGGGCG
>CAYRFT010000065.1:0-7446 GCA_964423585.1 uncultured Parabacteroides sp.
GCAGAAGGAAATGCGGAAGCAGAAGAGAACGCAGAAGGAAATGCTGCAAGTAAATTAACAAAAGACGAAATCCTGGACCGGTTGCAGGCTTTGGTCGATGCCCCGGTGGAAACGGTCAGGGACGAAGTGGAGTCGCTCAAACAGGCGTACTATAAAATCCGTCGGAACGAAGTGGACGAGTTGAGGAAGGCGTTTGTCGAGCAGGGCGGCGACGAAAAGGATTTTGTGGCGCCGGAAGATACGCAGGAGAATTTCCTGAAGGAGCTTCTTGGCTCTTACAGGGAGAAGAAGGCGGTCTATTTGGAGGAAGAGGAAAAGCTGAAGGCGGAAAATTACGAGATCAAATTGCAACTGATCGAACAATTGAAGGTGCTTTGCGAAAGCCAGGATGATTTCAACAAGTTATATAATGAGTTTAGGGGTATCCAGCAGAAATGGAAGGAAATCAAGCTGGTGCCGGAAGAACATGCCAGCGAACTCTGGAAAGAATACCAGACATATTCCGAAGCATTCTATGATCTGATCAAGATCAACAACCAGTTCCGCGATTATGACTTCAAGAAGAACCTGGAGTTGAAGACCGCGCTCTGTGAAACGGTCGAGAGGCTTCAGGAGGAGAAGGATGTCATTTCGGCGTTCCATCAATTGCAGAAACTGCACCAGCAGTGGAGGGAGATAGGCCCGGTCGCAAAGGAATTGCGCGAGGACCTCTGGGGCCGTTTCAAAGCCGCTTCGTCAGTAATCAACAAGCGCCACCAGCAGCACTTTGAAAACCTGAAGGCAAAAGAACAGGAGAATCTCGTCGCGAAGACGGCCATCTGCGATGAAATCGAAGGCATCGACTATGCTGCCTTGCGGACATTCAGGGACTGGAACGAGAAGAACAATGAAGTCTTGGCCTTGCAGCGTAAATGGCGTACCATTGGCTTTGCCCCGAAAAAACATAATACGAAGATATTCGAGCGTTTCCGTACCGCCTGCGATGTGTTCTTCACCAAGAAAGCGGAATTCTACAAGGCTATCAAGGCGGAGATGGAAAAGAACCTGGAAATGAAACGGGCCTTGTGTGAAAAAGCGGAAGCGTTGAAAGACAGCACAGACTGGAAAAGCACCACCGAAAAGATGATCGCCTTGCAGAAGGAATGGAAGACCATCGGCTTGGTGACACGCCGGCATTCGGACTCCATTTGGAAGCGTTTCGTTGCGGCTTGCGATTATTTCTTTGAGAATAAGAACAAGAATGTCTCTTCGCAGAAGAGCGAAGAACAGGCGAATCTGGAAGCAAAGAAGGCGCTGATTAAAAAAGTGAATGCGCTGGACGAGTCGCTTGACACGGAAGAGGCTGTCTCGGCTTTGAAGGAATGGATGGCCGAATGGAATGAAATCGGGCATGTTCCTTTCAAGGACAAGGACAAAGTTTACAAGGCTTTCCACGAAGCGGTAGATGCCCAGTTTGACCGCCTGAAAGTGGACCCGCTCGACCGCCGGATAAACTATTACCGGAATAATGTCAGTGAGATGGCCAGCAAGGGGAAAGGAAAACTTTATTCCGAGCGCGATCGGTTGATGCGTTCCTACGAAAGGATGAAGAACGACTTGCAAACATACGAAAACAACATTGGTTTCCTGACAATCTCTTCCGAAGGGGGCAGCGACCTGGTAAAAGAAACGGAACGCAAGATTGAGAGCTTGAAGGCCGAGATGGAATTGACCGTAAAGAAGATTGAGGCCATAGACGAAAATCTGGAATAAAATAGATTATCAATCTTCGGGAAAGGCATAAGGCAAGGAAGCGTTTGATTCGGCTTCAGGCTTTGTGCCTTTTTTGTTGATGCGTATATATAATATGTGTGTTTCTCGTATCCATTATTTCAATCCGGGGCATGAGACGGCGGTCCTTTCGGGCAGAGTGAATTATATGCCGCCGCGCCAGGTCCGGATTATGTCCCGGGATTTGGCCTGTCTTCCGTTATGGTATGCCAAGCCCCATGACTGGGTGTGGGTGGAAGATTTGCCGCAGGCCGAGGAACATGCAGCCGCTCTTCGGCCGCTTTTCCCGCAACTGCCTCCGGTGATTTCGGCGGAGTCGTTCCGGCATTTGCCTGATTCAATGAAGTATGAAGCTGCTCCGTGGGGATTATCTCCGCAGAGCCTGCATCATTATAAAAGGTTGCTGCAATCCGGCAGGCATGCACTGGCTATCCCGGAATGGCTCGATGATTATAAACGGCTGACCGGGCGGCAAACTGCCCGGAAGGTCCTGGAGCGTCTCAAAGAATTGCTGCCGGAGATGACTTTGCCGGAGTTGCCTGTCTTCTGCCGGAGCGCAGGAGAGGTGGAAGCCTATGCGCAGGCGAAGCGGCCTCCGTATATCCTGAAGACTCCATTCTCGTCGTCGGGGAGAGGTCTTCTATGGCTCTATTCCTCCGAATTGACGCGCAAGGACCGGCAGTGGATCGAAGGGGCTGTCCGCAAGCAAGGAGAAATCAGCATCGAACCGGCACTTGACAAGCAACAAGACTGGGCGATGGAGTTTGAATCGGACGGCAAAGGCTCGGTGGCTTACCGGGGCTTGTCCGTCTTCGGGACTGCCGGACGGGGTGCCTATACGGGAAATCTCTTAGGCCCGGAGGCTTTCCGGGAAGACTTTATCCTGGCTCATATCCCTTCTTCGGCCTTCATGCAGGTGAAGGAAAGCCTGGAAGTTGCATTATCCGAGATATTCGGTTATCTTTATGCCGGCTGTATCGGCGTTGACATGCTGCTGTACCGCCGGCCGGAATCGCCGTCATGGCATATCCATCCATGTGTGGAAATCAACATGCGGCAAACGATGGGGATGGTGGCCGTGCAGTTGTCGGAACAGTTTTTGGAGGAGGGCCGTACAGGGCGGTTTGCGGTGGATTACGCGGGATTGCCCGGAGAAGCGCAGGAGGAAGACAGGGAAATGCGCCGGAGGCATCCTTTGGTAACGGCAGGAGGGAAGATACGGAGCGGGTACTTGTCTTTATGCCCGGTCTCTTCCGATACGCATTATCGGGCTTATGTCGTCATTACTTAATACTTAAATAATACATGCAATGAAAAGAACAAGTTTATCGATTCTCCTGGCCCTGGCTTCGTGGGCCGCTTTCGCCCAGCAATCGCTGTGGGGCGGGCAAAACATCGTTTCACCGGAGATTCTTCCGGACAACCGCGTCACTTTCCGGCTCTTCGCCCCGAAAGCCGTCAAGGTGCAAGTGACGGGGGACTTTCTTCCTCCGCAGAAAATAGAAACGCAGTACGGGAAGATGGATATTCCCGGCGTGGCAGACCTGAAGGAGGGCGAAAAGGGCATCTGGGAATATACGACACCCGAACCGCTGGCTTCCGAGCTGTACAACTACACGTTTGTCGTGGATGGCCTGACGAACGTGATCGACCCGAACAATGTTTATGTCAACCGCGATGTGGCTTCGCTTTTCAACATCTTCATCATCAAGGGAGGATGCGGGGATTTGTACAGCGTCAACAAGGTCCCGCATGGCAGCGTCACGCAACGCTGGTACGACAGCCCGTCGTTGGGTTGCGCCCGCCGCATCACCGTCTATACCCCGGCAGGTTATGAGAGCGGCGGGAAGCGTTATCCGGTGCTTTACCTGCTGCACGGCATGGGCGGCGATGAGGAGGCGTGGATCACCTTGGGGAGGACCGTCCAGATCATGGACAACCTGATTGCCGAGGGGAAAGCCGAACCGATGATCGTTGTCATGCCGAACGGCAACGTGGACCAGGAGGCGGCTCCGGGCGAATCGAGCCTGGGCTTGTACAAGCCTTACACGCAATTGCCCCGGACGATGGAGGGGACGATGGAATCCTCTTTCCCCGATATCGTCAAGTTTGTGGAGAGCAACTACCGGGTGGAGAAGAAGAAATCGGCGCGTGCCATTGCCGGCCTGTCGATGGGCGGCTACCATTCGCTGCATATCTCGAAGGAGTATGCCGACATGTTCGACTACGTGGGACTGTTCTCTGCCGCCATCGTTCCGAACGAGAAGGCCGATTCGCCCGTCTATAAGGACTTGGAGGAGAAACTGGCAAGGCAGTTTGCCAAAGCCCCGAAACTGTACTGGATTGCGATTGGCAAGACCGACTTCCTGTATGAAGCCAACAAGGAATACCGGGCTTTGCTCGACAAGCACAAATATCCCTACGTCTATCGGGAAAGCGAAGGCGGACACATCTGGCGCAATTGGCGGATTTATTTGTCTGAATTTGCCCCGATGCTGTTCCGGTAGCGGAAAGATTTGCGGACACGCTGTCAAAGCCTCGCTTGACAGGTGTCCGCAATTCAGGTTCTATGTCCGCCGCGTTATTTCAGGGCCGTGCCCGGCTTGTTGAAAATCGCCGCCACCCATCGGTTGGTCAGGGCATAAAACCACAGCAGCGGGATGAAGCAGAACAGAAAACGCTTGGCAGAGTAAGCCAGCACGTTGTAGATGGAATCCCATTTGTAGTCTATCTGGTAGAGCAATATCATATAGAGCAAAAACGCGGAGACAATCATGGCAAGCAGCGGGAGGTTGTCTTTCTTTTTCCAGATGAACCAGGCGTTGCACAAAAGCGAAACGGCGAAGGCCTGGAAAGTTATGCCGTAATACTGGCTCACCGTGCAGAGGGATTTCATGCCGTTCCAGACGGTGCTCGCCTTGTCTGGATCCCAGAACAAATGGGTAATGGCTATGCTCTCCGCGGAGAGGCCGCCTACTTTGCAGAAAAACGCCCAAAACAGCGCGGGGATAAAGGCGCACAACGGTGGGATCAGTATGTTCCACCGTCTTTTTTTAAGGGAAACGAAGCCGACGACGAGCAATGCGGCGAATATGAACACGACACCCTCCGTGCGGGTCCAGACGTTCAGCCCCAGCAGCAAAGAACCGAGCAGGAGGTCTTTCCGATGATCGCTTTTGGTCCACAGGGCGATGTAGATTATTCCCAAAGATGCGCTGACCGCATGGATGACGTTGGTCGCGGAGAGGGAAGAGAACGCGACCATTTCGGGGGTTATCAGGGTGAGGAAGGTCGCCATGGCCGCGCAGGTACGGTCGGAAACCCTTTTCATCGCCCCGTAGAACGCAATGAGGAAGAAAAGGTACATGAGAGCGGGAATCAGCTTGGAGGTTTCTGTGCCGAGCAGATATACGAATGCGTAGCTCAGTTGCGTCAGGGGCGCATACGTGATGTAGCTTGCCGGACCGTGAATGCCCGGCACGTAATCCTCTTGGAACAGGCTTATGTGCCGGAACGTATGTTCCTGCGCCGTCACGTAGCCTATCGTGTCGAACCCCCTAAGGCTGTCGCCGTCAAAGGTCGGGAAATACATGCACTTCACGAAGTTCATATATTCGAAGTAGATGACAAGCCCCACGAACAGCAGCCATGCCAGGCTGTAGCGGGGCGCGCGGAAGCCTTGCAGGAGGCGCGGGCGTGCCTGCCCTCGCGAACGGCGGAAGAGCAGGCAGGCAATGACAAGGATCGCCAGCAGCCCGGGAGAGAGGACGGACGCGGCGGTCAGGCGTATCCCGCAGAGGTCGAGGAATGCCATGATCAGGGTCTGCACCCCGATCCCGATGGGGAAGGACAGGCCGATTTTCTCGATCCATGAAAAGTCGTCCGAGATGAGGCTGACAATGAGAAGCCCCATGACTGTTACTGTGATAATTCCGAAAGTAATCATAAGCATTTAGTTTGAACGTGGTTTGACAGACAAAACGGCATGTAGAGGGATGGAATCGGCCGGCAAGGCAACCCCGGCGGGCACTTCTCCGTTGACGATGGCCACGTGGGTTATCTTTCCGGCATATTTGCTTGTGCCCATTTCATTCTCCTGTACCAACTTCCGGGGGTACAGGAAGCGGGTGGCGAATATTTTGTTGGATATATGCTTGAACGGGCTGCCCTTTTTGCCGAAGGCCGCCCCCGACGGGTATCGTATGACGGCATCTTCGGGGGTCGCGTCCCGGACGTACATCAGGTAGCGGTAGTCGAAGCCTAATTTCATCTGCATCTTTTGGTCGAATGTCAGTTGCGGGTATTTTTTCGCTATCTCCAGGTTTCCCTTCAGCAGGTCCGCATACACCCAATGGTATCCGGGACATAATTTGAACAAGGCGGTCGTCAGCAGCAATGATAGTCCCAAGGCCAGCATGTTTGTCACGATCCGCCGGAATTTGCCTTTCCCGGATTCATCTGGCTTTTCGACGCTTCCCCACCTGTATTTTACCAGAAGATAGAGCGCCTCCGCCCCGTCGCGCCACTTTATCTTTTTCCCTTCCTGCTTTGTGCGCGGGAAATAGTTGATGGGCACTTCCTTTATCCGTATCCCTTTCCGCAGGATTTTCGCAGTGACTTCGGGACAGAAGCCGAAACGGTCGCTGGTGAGAGGGATGGACTTCAACAGGGAAGCGTCGAACATCTTGTAGCAGGTCGGCTCGTCCGTTATCTTTTGCCCGAACAGGATGCTCGTGGCCAGAGACAGGAAACGCCCTCCCCAATGATAGGAGTGATAGGTATAATTGTTCCGCCGGTTTAATATCCTGGAGCCATATACGACCCGGCATTCGTCGTCGATCAACAGCCGGAGCATGCCGGCGTAATCGTTAGGGTCGTACTCCAAGTCGGCATCCTGAATGATGATTGCTTCGCCGCCCGCCATCTTTATGCCTGTCCGCACGGCGAATCCCTTCCCTTTGTTTTCCTTGAGCCTGGTGTATAAGACAAGCGCGTCGGGATTATTCCGTTGCTCCTTCTTTACCTGCTTTACTTGCGCGGCGGTGTCGTCGGCCGAGCAATCGTCGATGACGATGATTTCCTTTTTTATGCCCTCGGGCAAGGGGGCGTTTATGACTTTGTGCAATAGCTGCGCTATCGTGCCCGCTTCATTGTAGGCCGGTACAATGATTGAGAGTTTTTTGATGTTCATGTCGCATGCGTTTTGTGCCGTGTTGATAAATCGATACGATAAATCGTGATGTTAAAAAAGGCGTAGTTCCGCTGGAACTACGTCCATTCGCCTCTTTCCGGCCGTCAGGAAGTTTCATGTTTTTGCCCGGGGAAATTGAAGTTTCACAGGGAGATAATCGTGTCGCACGGAGGGAAACCACTTGCGGGGCGAAGGGCAAGGGGGCGGACGGTTTTTCACGGGACGGCATCCGGGAAGCGGGCTCGAATCCTTGATGCAAAAGCCCTGAATCCGATAGATTTTTGCGGGGATATGCGCTGTGGATAAAATAATTTTGTAATTTTGTCGGCGAAACAAAAAAGCATAGTTCCAGCGGAACTACGCTTTTTTTATGTTCTGCCGAACCACTCCGGTTCATTTCCCTTTTGCCTTTTTCATGGTTGGGATTGCAGGACTTCGACGAAAAATGTTTGGAAGCCGGCGGGGCATGATTTGAACCCGTCGCG
>CAYRFT010000066.1:0-7430 GCA_964423585.1 uncultured Parabacteroides sp.
AAAGAAATATTGACATGATCCCGGCGGAACAGACGGAGGGCCGCGGCCGATCCATCGAGATCCGATGAAGCAGCCGCGGCCCTGCAAAACTTTTTCCGGCCGGAAGAAGGCTACCCGTTCATGGAAGCCAAGAATTCCGGATTGTCCAAGGTCAGTTCCATCTTTTGCTTCACGAATTCCATCGCTTCCACCGAATTCATGTCGGACAAATATTTCCGGAGGATCCACATCCGGTTCAGCGTCGTCTCGTCCTGCAACAAGTCGTCGCGGCGCGTGCTCGATGCCGTAATATCGACAGCCGGATAAACGCGCTTGTTCGACAGCTTGCGGTCCAGCTGGAGCTCCATGTTGCCCGTTCCCTTGAATTCCTCAAAGATCACTTCGTCCATCTTCGACCCTGTTTCGATCAAGGCCGTCGCCAGAATCGTCAGGCTGCCGCCGTACTCGATATTGCGCGCCGCCCCGAAGAAACGCTTCGGCTTTTGCAGGGCGTTCGCGTCCACGCCCCCGGAAAGGACCTTCCCGGAAGCCGGCTGGACCGTGTTATAGGCGCGGGCCAGGCGTGTGATGGAATCCAGCAGGATGACCACGTCGTGGCCGCATTCCACCAAGCGCTTCGCCTTGTTCAGCACGATCTCCGCAATCTTCACGTGGCGTTCCGCCGGCTCGTCGAAAGTGGAGGCGATGACCTCGGCATCCACGCTGCGGGCCATGTCGGTCACTTCCTCCGGGCGCTCGTCTATCAACAGGATGATCATGTACACTTCCGGGTGGTTGGCGGCGATGGCGTTGGCAATGTCTTTCAAAAGCACCGTCTTTCCCGTCTTCGGAGGAGCCACGATCAAACCGCGCTGGCCCTTCCCTATCGGGGAGAACAAATCGACCACGCGCACGGCAATGTGGTCATACACTTTCGGCGAACGGCGGCGCGTCAGCATGAATTTCTCGTCCGGGAACAAGGGCGTCAGATGATCGAAAGGAACGCGGTCGCGCACTTCTTCCGGCGTTCGCCCGTTAATCTGCCCCACTTTGACCAGCGGGAAATATTTTTCCCCTTCCCTCGGCGGACGGATGGTGCCTTCCACGACATCTCCCGTCTTCAGCCCGAAGAGTTTGATTTGCGATTGCGACACATAAATGTCATCCGGGGAAGTCAGGTAGTTGTAATCCGAAGAACGGAGGAAACCGTAGCCGTCCTGCATGATTTCCAGCACGCCCGTGCCCGTCAGGATGCCGTCAAAGTCGAAATTCCTTTCCTGCTGGGCCATGCTGGCATTCGGGTTGCCGTTGTTCGGGTTTCCGTTGATGTTGTTTTGCCGGTTGTTCTTGTTCCGATTGGCATTCTGCTGCGGATCATTGTTGGATGCCGGCTGCTGCTGGGCGGGCTTGTTCTCGTTCTTGGGAGAAGAAGGGAAAGGGAACACCTGGTCCAAGACCGACTTCGCATCCCGATGGCGGAATACCATCCGTTTCGGCTCCGCTTCCGGAGCGGTTGCTTCAGGGAGCGTGTTTGCCGTCGTTTCCGCCGGAGCCGGGGCCGCCTGCGGCGCGGCCGTCCCTTCAGGGCCGTTGCTTGCCGGCGTTTCCATGACTACCGGAGGCAACAGAGGCTTGTTCTTTTCCACCGCTGCCTGCGGCTTCGCTTCTTCCGCTTCCGCCGCCACGGTAACCGCTTCTTCTTTCACCGCCGCCGGGCTGCCTGCCTTTTCCGTCCGGGCCTTTTTCTTTTTCTCCTCCGGCTGCTTTTCCCCTGCCGGGACATCCGGCTTGACTTCGGCCGGTTTCGCCGCCGCTGCATCGACAGCCGGGGTCTCGGCCGCCTTGTTTTCCGTTTTCGAAGCCTTTCTGGGCCGTCCTCTTCGTCCGGTCTTCTTGGCATCTTTCGCTTTTTCCCTTTCGGCCTGGATGCCGGCGTAAGAGATCGCCTGCTCGTCCAGGATTTTGTACACCAGTTCTTCCTTCTTGAAAGAACGTACTTTCTTTATACCCAACTCTTCCGCGATTGCTTGCAACTCGGGAAGAAGTTTTTCATTTAACTCAAGAATGTTGTATTTCTGCATATAAAATCGTAATGTCGTTAGCTTGCTGTAGTCCCGCAGTCAGGAATACAGAAAAGGATTTATAAAATCAATTGTCAAATACAAGAATATTGAACTCATGGAAGCACTAACCGAAGTTAGTAACACATCTGTGGATGCAAAACGCTGCAAATATATAAAGTTTTCCCGAAATACACTCACTTAGGCAAACTTTTTTACAATTAATATCCGTTTCGTGCCGGCAGATATGCGGAAACGATTGTCCGAACGCTCTCCTGCCAGCCAAATGACAGAACTTCCGCTGCATAACAGCCACGCTTTCTCCTTTTGCTCCAGCGTGAACTTATGGTCCGAGAAGTAATCGCTCACCTTCTTCCGGCCTTTCATGCCAAAGGGGACAAACCAGTCTCCGTGCCGCCAGCGCCTCAGCCGCAATACGGATTCCAGCTTGTCCGCATCAAAATAGGCAATGTCCGGAGAAGCCTGCAAGGAAAAGCCGGAATCCTTCCGCACAATTTCGAAGCTGAAAGAGAAAGGTTCTTGCCACTGCCCCGTTTCCAAAGGGAAAGTATATGCGGCAGGAGCCGCTTCTTCCCGCCCGGACAACAATAAATATTCGCGATCCTTTACCAAACGGAAAGAGCCCGCATAAAATACCTTTCCCGGTTCTCCCTCCAAAGAACGGAACACGTCTCCTGCCCTTTGCCGGGAAAACCCGAAAGGCCGTAGCATTTCATAGAGAATTGTTTCGGGTGCCGGATATTGCATCAGCTTCTTTATAGGCAACCGGCCTTCTGCCCAAAGTTCCCGGCGGACTTTTTCCAAAGCAAACAGATAAATGGACTCTACCGCCGACAAATGATCCGCCGTGCGCGATAGATTCCGCCGCACGGCCGGGTTCATCTCTTCCAACAAAGGCAAGACGCGAAGACGGATGAAGTTTCTCGCATAAGCATCCGACAGATTCGAGCTGTCCGTCACGTATGTATAATGCTGCTCCTCCAACCAACCCAGTATTTCCCGGCGGGAAACGCCCAATAAAGGGCGAACCACATACTGATTCCGGGGACGTATGCCAACCAGCCCCCGTATGCCGCCGCCTCTCGCCAGGTTCATGAGCAAGGTCTCTATGCTGTCATCCCGGTGGTGCGCCACCGCAATTGCCTGCGCCTGCAAGCTGTTCCGCATGTCTTCAAACCAGGCATAGCGCAATTCCCGGGCTGCCGTCTCGACGGAAAGGCGGTTCGCATGGGCGTATTGCTCCGTCTCAAAGTCCTTTTTATAGAACGGCACCTGAAGATTGCCGGCAAAAGCCCGGGCAAACTTTTCATCCCGCAAGGATTCTTCCCCGCGCAGATGGAAATTGCAATGCAATGCGACGCACGTATATCCCAGCTTTACCAATACAGACAACAACGCGACCGAATCAGCCCCTCCGCTCAGTCCCACAAGGACCTTGTCCGATGCCGACAACAACCGATGTCTCCCTATATATTCACGCACCTGATGCAACATGGCTTTCCTTTAGATAAAAAACGCCGGAAAATAATCGAACATTATCTTCCAGCGTCCTTTCATGTCCTCTTTGCTTTCATCATTCGTCGATGCCCGCCAATTCCGGATCGACCATGATTCGACCGCAGTACTCGCAAACGATGATTTTCTTACGCAACTTGATATCCAACTGCTTCTGGGGCGGAATCTTATTGAAACAGCCGCCGCAGGCGTCACGCTGGATATAAACGACCGCCAAGCCGTTACGAACGCTTTTGCGGATATGCTTAAAGGCTGTCAACAGACGGGGTTCAATCTGGGCTTCCAATATCTTGGCCTTGGCGCGCAGCTCTTCTTCATTCTGCCGGGTATCGGCAATGATCTGGTCCAGTTCCTCTTTCTTCTGGGCCAAATCAGCTTTGCGGCCTTCCATATCTTCCTTCAGCTTTTCAATGTCGTTCTTCCTATTTGCGGCAGCTTCGGTAAACTCACGAATCTTCTTTTCGGCAAGCTCGACTTCCAAGCTCTGGTACTCGACTTCCTTGGAGAGGTTGTCGAACTCCCGGTTGTTACGCACGTTGTCCAACTGCGCCTTATATTTTTCTATCAATGCATTCGCGCCGCTGATTTTATGTTTCTGCTCATTGACGGAAACTTCATAATTCTTGATGTCCAACTGATAATTCTGCAAACGGGTTTCCAGTCCGGCAATCTCGTCTTCCAAATCCTGCACTTCCAAAGGCAATTCGCCACGAAGGGTCCTGATCTTGTCAATTTCGGTCATAATCTTCTGAAGCTGATACAACGAAGAGAGCTTTTCTTCTACCGTGTACTCCTTTTCAGCCGGTTGTTTGTCTGTATCCATTCTATAAATATTTTACTGGGTTTGAGTTAACATTCGAAAAATGCAGGGCAAATGTAGGGAATTTTTTCGATATTATCGAATAAAAGATGTCTTTTGTACACGCTTCCGATTCGTAATGGCCTATTACCGCCAACAGGATATGGTCTTCCACATCATAGAAGTCGTTATACTTGGCTTCACCCGTAATAAAGGCATCCGCCCCATAATTGACGGCTTCGTTTATCAGGAAAGAGCCGCTGCCCCCGCACAAAGCCACCTCACGGATCGGGTTCCCGGTCAGGGCCGAATGCCTGACACACCCGACATGGAACAGGTCCTTGATGCGTTGCAGGAACGAGAGTTCGTCTTCCTCTTCCGGCAGTTCGCCCACCACCCCGGACCCGACCTGGTCCCATGTATTATCCAAAGGATAGAAATCGTAGGCAGGCTCTTCATAGGGATGGACCGACAAAAGGGCCCGCAACACGCCCGCCTTCCGGAATGCAGGGAGAACGGTCTCGATGCGGACTTCCGGCTCGACATGCAGCTCCCCTATCTCCCCGCAGAACGGATGGCAGCCCTCGTTGGCCCGGAAAGTACCCTCGCCCCGCAGGTTGAAGCTGGAGGAATCATAATTCCCGATATGGCCGGCCCCGGCATTGAACAAGGCTGTACGCAACAGATCGGCATAGGCCTCCGGCACGGAGGTGACCAGCTTCAGCAAGGCGTTCTTCCGGGAACCGAGCACACGCACGTTCTGAAGCCCGATCATTTCCGCCAACTTGAAATTGACACCGCCATAGGCATTGTCCAAGTTCGTGTGGGCGGCATAGACGACCAAATCATACTTGCAGGCCTTCATCAGGCAACGCTCGACATAGCTTTTCCCCGTCAGCGACTTGAATGCCCTGAACGCCAGCGGATGGTGCGAGATGATCAGGTTGCAGTCCAGTTCCAAAGCCTCGTCGATGACTTCTTCCGTCACATCCAGGCACAGCAGCGCTCCCCGCGCGGGCTGGCCGGCATCGCCCGCCTGGAGCCCGGCATTGTCGAAACTTTCCTGCAAAGGCAGCGGGGCGTATGCCTCTATCTCTTTCAGTATATCTTTTATCCTTATCATATTCTCGTCTGCATAAATGCGCGCCACGGATTATCTTTCCCGATGCCCCGCGGCCCGCCGTCATGTTCATTCTTTCAGGTTCACTTTCAGGGACAGCTCGTCCAATTGCGCGTCATCGATGGCGGACGGCGCGTCGATCATCACGTCACGCCCCGAGTTGTTCTTCGGGAAGGCGATGCAGTCGCGTATCGAATCGAGGCCGGCAAACAGGGAGACCCAGCGGTCCAGGCCGTATGCCAGCCCGCCGTGGGGAGGAGCCCCGTACTTGAAGGCGTTCATCAGGAAGCCGAACTGCTCCTGCGCCCTCTCCTCGGTAAAGCCCAGCAGCTTGAACATCTTGTCCTGCAGCTGGCTGTCGTGGATACGGATGGAACCGCCCCCGACCTCCACGCCGTTGATCACCATGTCGTAGGCATTGGCACGGACGGCTCCCGGGTCGGTGTCCAGCAGCGGGATGTCTTCCGGCTTCGGCGACGTGAACGGATGGTGCATCGCATAGAAGCGCCCGTCCTCCTCGTTCCATTCGAACAACGGGAAATCGACCACCCACAGGCAGGCGAACTTGTCCTTGTCGCGCAAGCCCGACTGCCCGGCCACATGCAGGCGCAGCTCGCTTAATTGCTTGCGGGTCTTCATGGCATCGTCGCCGGAGAGGATCAGGATCAAATCGCCCGGCCCGGCGCTGAAGGCCTCCTTCATCCGTTGCAGGACTTCCTGCGGGTAGAACTTATCGACGCTCGACTTCACATGGCCGTCGCCTTCCACGCGGGCATAGACCAGCCCCTTGGCCCCTATCTGCGGGCGTTTCACGAATTCGGACAGGGCATCCAGCTGCTTGCGGGTATAAGAGGCGGCCCCTCCGGCGCATATCCCTCCGATGTAGGCCGCGCCGTCGAACACGGGGAAGCCGTGCCCCTTCAGGATGTCAGCCAGCTCGACGAACCTCATGCCGAAGCGCAGGTCCGGCTTGTCGCTGCCGTAATATTTCATGGCATCCTGCCACGTCATGCGCGGGAACGGCTCCTTGATGTCAATGCCGCGTATCGCCTTGAACAAGTGCTTCGCCATGCCCTCGAACATCTGGATCACGTCTTCCTGCTCCACGAAGCTCATCTCGCAGTCGATCTGCGTGAACTCCGGCTGGCGGTCGGCGCGCAGGTCTTCGTCGCGGAAGCACTTCACGATCTGGAAATAGCGGTCGAAACCCGACACCATCAGCAGTTGCTTGAAGGTCTGCGGCGACTGCGGCAGGGCATAGAACTGCCCCGGGTTCATGCGGGAAGGGACGACAAAGTCGCGCGCCCCCTCCGGCGTCGATTTGATCAGCACCGGCGTTTCCACCTCTAAGAAGCCTTGCCTGTCGAGGTAGCTGCGCACCTCGAACGCCATCCTGTGGCGGAGCTCCAGGTTCTTGCGCACGCACGCCCGGCGCAAGTCCAGGTAGCGGTATTTCATGCGCAGGTCGTCGCCGCCGTCGGTCTCGTCCTCTATCGTGAACGGGGGCGTCACCGCCTTGTTCAAGACCACCAGCCTCGAGACGGCCAGCTCGATGTCTCCCGTCGCCAGGTGCGGGTTCTTGCTCGAGCGTTCGCGCACGGTCCCCGTCGCCTGCACCACATACTCGCGCCCCAGCTTCTCCGCCTGCCCGCACAAGGCGGCATCCGTCTCCTGATTAAAAACCAACTGCGTAATGCCGTAGCGGTCGCGGAGATCGACGAACGTCATCCCTCCCATCCTACGGATTTTCTGCACCCAGCCCGCCAGCGTCACCACCAGCCCCTCGTCTGCCAGGCGCAAATTGCCACACGTCCTTGTCCTATACATATATTTATATGGTTAAATAAACGATTGAAAACAGCCCGGCGGTCGCCCTGCCGGACGTGCAAAGATAACAATTCCCGGGCAGAGTCGGCTTATTTTTCCTTTTCTTTCT
>CAYRFT010000067.1:0-7378 GCA_964423585.1 uncultured Parabacteroides sp.
AAGGAATGGACCTGCCGGGCGGCCGGGACACCCCTATTCTCCCCTCCCCTGTCCTGTTTAGCATTCTTTATGGGAGGGAAACGGGCGGCGTGACGGCAAAATCGCTAATTTTGCAAATCAAGATGCCCGGGCGGGCGGACGAAAGGGTCTGCCGCCTCCCCAAGACGGCGCGAAAGGACCCGCAACGAACAACTTTCAAAAAACATAAGAACATGAAACACCTGCAATCCCTATCAAGCGCGGCCGTGGCAATGGCCTTGCTGGCAAACGGCCCGGTTTGCGCGGAGACTCCCGGCCGCCTCGTCGTCAATTTCAACGCCGGGTGGAAATTTGAACGCGGCGACATCCCCGGCGCCGAATCGGCATCGTTCGACGATGCAAAATGGGAGACGGTCCGCCTGCCGCACGACTTCCAGATACACCAGCCGTGGGTGGCCCCGTCGGCCGACGAGAAGCCCGACCTCGACAACCCCATGGCCAACGTGAAAAGCCGCCTGAGCGCACGGGGGTTCAAGGAGATGGGGCACGGCTGGTACCGCAAGACGTTCACCCCTTCGGACGACTGGAAGGGGAAGCGCGTGCTGCTCGATTTCGAGGGCATCCTGCTCACCGGGGACGTTTACCTCAACGGGGAGAGAATCGGCGGCACGGATTACGGCTATTTGGGATTTGAAATAGACGTGACCGGCAAGCTCCGCCACGGCGAGCCCAATGTGGTCGCCGTCCATGCCGACACCGGGAACCCCGACAACTCGAGATGGTACACGGGCGCGGGCCTCTACCGCGACGTCAAGGTGGTGGTTACCGACCCCCGGCAATATTTCACGCGCCATGCCCTCGCCATCACGACCCCCGAGGCCGGCGAAAGCTCCTCCACGATACGGGTAAACGCCGAAATCGCCACCTTCGTGAAGGCCGACAGCATCCGCGTGGGGATATCGGTCGTCAGTCCCCGGGGCGACACGGTATATTCAAACGCCGCATCGCACTGGTCGCACCCGCGGCAGCACATACGCGAGTTCGCCCTCGACAGCATCCGCCTCGCGGACGCGATGCTATGGGACTGCGAGAACCCGAACCTCTACACCCTCGAAGCGACGATATACCGGGAGGACGGCACGGTGGCTGACCGCGTGTCCGAACGTTTCGGCATACGGAAAATCGAGTATTCCCCGGAATACGGGTTCAGGCTCAACGGCAAGAAAGTACTGCTCAAAGGGATTGCCAACCACCACACCCTCGGGGCGCTCGGGGCGGCGGCCTATCCCCGCGCCATGGAGAAGCGGATACAACTCCTCAAGGAGTTCGGCTTCAACCACGTGCGCACCTCTCACAATCCCTACAGCGAATCTTTCCTCGACTTGTGCGACGAGTACGGCATCCTTGTCGTCGATGAGCTATACGACAAATGGATGAAGCAATACGCGGGCGGGCGCACCGAGTGGAGCCAACGCTGGCAGGAAGACATCCCCGAATGGATAAAACGCGACCGCAACCACCCGTCGGTGATCCTGTGGAGCCTCGGGAACGAGCTGCAACTCGTGCCCGACATGCCGTTCAACGACTGGGGGGTCACTCCCTACAGGTTGCAGCGCGAATTGGTGAAGCGGTACGACACGACCCGCCCGACCACCGTGGCCATGCACCCGAGAGGCCGCAACGAACGCACGGATTCGCTGCCGGCCCCCCTCGCCCTCGAAACCGACATCGCCGCCTACAACTACCGCTACATGTATTTCCCCGGCGATTCCAAGAACTTCCCCTGGATGATTTTCTACCAGTCGGAAGCCAACCTCAGCAACATGGGTCCCAACTTCTTCGAGATGGACCTCGGCAAGGTGATCGGGCTGGCCTATTGGGGGATGATCGATTACCTCGGGGAATCTCTCGGATGGCCGGCAAAAGGATGGGCGCAAGGCGTATTCGACATATCGCTGGACCCTAAACCCATGGCTTATTTCCTGCGAAGCTACTTCAAGCCCGACGAGCCGATAGTGCGCATCGCCCCGTTCGAGGCCGCGGGCACCGAGGAATGGAACGGCGTCACCATGGGAGGCAGACGCTTCACTGACTCATGGAACTTCAGCCCCGGCGACACGATCGACCTGTTCACGTTTACCAATGCCGACGAGGTGGAACTGCGTCTCAACGGAAAGAGCCTCGGCAGGAAACGCAACGACAAAAGCAACCCCAAGGCGAGGAACCGCATCTTGTGGGAAAACATTTCCTACAAACCGGGGAAGATAGAGGCATGGGCCTACCGCGACGGGAAACCCGAGGCGGAAGCGCATGACATGCTCCGCACCCACGGGAAAGCCGTGAAGCTGGATGCGTCTCCCGACAACGGCGACTGGAAGGCCGACGGCATGGACTTGCAGCACATACGGATCGAAGCCCTCGACCGGAGCGGCTTGTGCGACAGGTCCGCGGCCGACGAACTGGTATTTGAAGTCGCCGGGCCGGCAGAAATCGCCGGCGTAATCAACGGGGACATCGCCAGCGAGGAACTGACGGTCGGGAACACAAGGAGATTGTACGAGGGGAAAGCCCTTGTCATCCTCAGAAGCACCGGGGAGGCGGGCGCGGTGACTCTCAGGATAAATTCCGCCAACTACAAAACGAAGGAATTACGTCTCGAAACCCGCTGAAAGCCCCGTTCAAACCTTGATTTGGCAGAGCGCGGCAAGCCGAGGAATTGACAAATAAACGTTGCTATTTGAAATAAAAAAAAGACATCGTTTCATGAGCCACCGACTAATTTTGTGCTACGAGGACGTGGTTGCAGACGTACTTTCCGATAGAAAAAAGACAAATCGTTAAACAAAAAGGGCGGCACTGCGGATGCAGTCCATCCCATAAAACAATGACCAGACATGAACCCATTCAAAATTAATTCCGCCAGGGCGATGCTGTGGCATTCGTCCCTTTATTCCGCGTTGGCATTCGCCTGCACAGGCGGTTTTGCCCAGTCGAACTACGACTATTCACAACTCAAGATGGAGAACCTGGACAGGGGCGTGGTCGCCGTGAGGGAAAACCCCGATACCGTCGTCATATCCTGGCGTTATCTCTCTTCCGACCCCGAGAACCAATCTTTCGATGTCTTCCGCGACGGAAAGAAGCTCAACGGGAAGCCCATTGCCGGCGCGACCTTCTTCAAGGACGGATACAAGGACACGGCAACGGCCACTTACCAAGTCAGGGCATCCAAGGGCGAAAAGAAAGACGGGGAGTTCATCCTTCCCGAAAACGCGCCGTCGGGCTATCTCGATATTCCCCTTGACGTGCCGGAACGCGGCGTGGACCCCTACGGCAAGGAATACACCTACATCGCCAATGACGCATCGATAGGCGACGTGGACGGCGACGGGCAGTATGAAATCTTCCTCAAATGGGATCCGACAAACTCCCGCGACAACTCCCAGGACGGGTTCACGGGTCCCACGCTCATCGACTGCTACCGCCTTGACGGCACAAAGCTCTGGCGCATCGACCTGGGCGAGAATATCCGGTCGGGGGCGCATTACACGCAGTTCCTCGTGGCGGATTTTGACGGCGACGGATGCGCGGAACTTATATGCAAGACCGCCGATGGGACGATGGACGGCACCAACCGCGTGATAGGCGACCGCCGGGCTGACTTCCGCAACATGAAAGGGCGCGTGATAGCCGGCCCCGAATACCTGACCGTCTTCAACGGCAAGACCGGCGAGGCGATGGCCACCGTCGATTACCTGCCGCCGCGCGGCAACCTCAAGGATTGGGGAGACAGCTATGCGAACCGTTCCGACAGGTTCCTCGCTGCTACCGCCTATCTCGACGGCAAACATCCGTCGGCTGTGATGTGCCGGGGTTATTACACGCGCAGCGTGCTCGCCGCTTATGACTGGGACGGGAAAGAACTGAAAACAAGGTGGGTGTTCGATTCCAACACCCCGGGACTTGAGGCATACGGCAGCCAGGGGAACCATAACCTCCGTGTCGTGGATGTCGATGGCGACGGATGCGATGAAATCATCTACGGGCAGATGGCCGTGGACCATGACGGGAACGGGCTCTACACGACCAAGATGTACCACGGCGACGCAATCCACCTCATCTCCGATATAAACAACGAAAAATATTACGTGTGGGGCTGCCACGAGAACAAGAAAGACGGCACTTCACTCCGCGATGCCGCTACCGGCGAAGTGATCTTCCAGTTCCCCAGCAGCAAGGATATCGGCCGTTGCATGGCTGCCGACATCGACCCCAACCATCCGGGTGTCGAGGTCTGGTCGCCCAATACGGAAGGGGTGCGTTCTTTCGAGGGCAAGCTGATTTCCCCCGCCATGGAATTCCAGAGCGAGGTGACAGCGGGCATCCCCGTCAACATGGCCGTGTGGTGGGACGGAGACCTGCTCCGCGAGCTTCTTGACAAGAACGAAATCAGCAAGTATAACCCGTCAACGGGCAAATGCGATACCCTGGCCGTATTCGACGGGTGCATGTGGAACAACGGCACCAAGGCAAATCCTTGCCTCCAGGGCGACATCATCGGAGACTGGCGCGAAGAAGTGCTGATGCGGACGGAAGACAACACGGCCTTGCGCCTGTATGTGACGACCATCCCCACCGAATACAGGTTCCACACCTTCCTTGAAGAACCTGCCTATCGCAACAGCATAGCCAACCAGAACATCGCCTACAACCAGCCCGCGGAACCGGGTTTCTATTTCGGCCCGGACCTGAAAGGCAAGAAATTCAGAGGCACGGTCGTGAAATAATAATCTTTGACAGGTCAAGCGATGAAATTATTTGGATTGATAGCACTTGCGGCAGCCCTGTTCCCGGCCGTATTATGCGGGCAGGAGAAAGTGGCCGCCCCCATGGAGGATGTCAACAAAGTTGTTGACAACACCTTCGACAGCCTCAACATAGCCCGGACAGCGCGGCCGGTATCCGGCTCGACAAGAAAAGGCGCGAATCCGGTATTGTTTCTCGTGGGCAATTCCACGATGCGCACGGGCACGCTCGGCAACGGCAACAACGGACAGTGGGGATGGGGATATTTCATGCCGGAATATTTCGACCCCGAGAAAATCACCGTCGAGAACCATGCCCTCGGCGGCATGAGCAGCCGCACGTTCTACAACCACCTTTGGAATGACGTGCTCGAAGGAATCCGCCCGGGAGACTGGGTCATAATAGAATTGGGGCACAACGACAACGGGCCATACGACAGCGGACGCGCAAGAGCCTCGATACCCGGCATAGGCAACGATTCCCTTCCCGTTACAATCAAAGAGACCGGGGCCAGGGAAACCGTCTATACTTACGGGGAATACATGCGCCGGTTCATCCGCGACATCCGCGCCAAAGGTGCCAATCCCATTCTCTTCTCCCTCACGCCACGATGCGCATGGGACGACGCGGACAGCACCGTCGTCACCCGCGTCGGCAAGACATTCGGCCTTTGGGCAAGACAAGTGGCCGAAGAAGAGAATGTCCCGTTTGTGGACCTCAACGACATCACGGCGAGAAAATTCGAGAAATTCGGCAAAGACAAGGTGAAGACGATGTTCTACCTCGACCGCATCCACACTTCGGAATTCGGGGCGCGCGTCAACGCCGAATCGGCTGTCGAGGGGCTCAGGGCATTAGATAATGTCCCGTTGAAGGACTGGATGCTCCCGCAGCCTGTTGACACAGTCACCGGTTCGTCAAGAAAGTCCGGATGCCCGGTGCTTTTCGTTACCGGCGACAGCACCGTCAAGAACGAGGATGGCGACGATGATTCCATGTGGGGCTGGGGAAGCGTGATCCAGGAGTTGTTCGACACCACGCGCATCTCCGTCGAGAACCATGCCATGGCCGGCCGGAGCGCCCGCACATTCCTCGACGAAGGCCGTTGGGATAAAGTCTATAAGGCTTTGCAGCCGGGCGACTTCGTGCTCATCCAATTCGGGCATAACGATGCCGGTGACATAAATGTCGGGAAAGCCAGGGCCGAACTTCCCGGAAACGGGGACGAAAGCAAGGTGTTCAAAATGGAAAAGAGCGGCAAGTACCAAGTCGTTTATTCTTACGGGTGGTATTTGCGCAAATTCATCTTGGATGCCAAAGAGAAAGGCGCAACGCCGATCATCGTCAGCCATACGCCCCGCAATATATGGAAAGACGGCATAATCGAATCCAACCGCGGCGGCTTCGGCCTTTGGGCCGAACAGGCAGCGGCGCAGGAGGGCGTCCCGTTTATCGACCTCAACGGGATTTCGGGCGCGAAATTGCAGGCGTTGGGCGAAGGCAATGTCTCGTCCTATTTCAAAAACGACCATACGCATACCTCCAAGCAAGGGGCGAGGCTGAATGCCGCCGGCGTGATAGAAGGGTTGAGGCAGACTGATTGCACTTTAGTAAATTACATAAAACAGACCAAGCAATGAAAAGATTCGCATTCAAAATGTACCTGAAGCCGGGCTTTGAGGAAGAATATGCAAGGCGTCACGCCGCGCTGTGGCCCGAGTTGAAAAAGCAGATTACGGAATCGGGCGTGAGGAATTATTCCATATACTGGGATAAAGACACCAACATCCTTTTCGGCTACCAGGAGGTGGAAGGAGAGGCAAACTCGCAGGATGCCGAGGCTGCCGACGAGATTACACGCAAGTGGTGGGATTATATGGCCGACATCATGGAGGTCAATCCCGACAACTCCCCTGTGACTGTCCCCGTCAAGGAGGTATTCCATCTCGACTGACTCCGAGTTGTGTGTAAAAGGCCTGCAAAGTCCAAATAGAAACGCGTCGTTTTTATTTGGACTTTGTGCCATAAAAGAAAAACATTTCCCCGTTTTGATAAGGAAATACGGGAAAAAACTTATCTTTGCGACTGTAAGTCAAACAAAAAAATATCAATATCATGATCAAGTATGTAATTCAAGCGAAAAGAAATCCCAGCAGGGAAGATGAAGAAATCAAGTATTATCCGCAGGCAGCCCCGGCAACTCCGCTGACTTTGCCGCAAATCATCAAACGTGTTGAAAAACGTTCTACCGTTTCGAGTGCTGACGTGAAAGCCGTCCTTGATGCTTTGCAATATGAGATCGTAGATGCTTTGCAGAACGGCAACAGCGTGCGCCTCGGCGACCTCGGTTCGTTCCACCTGACCCTGAAATCGGAAGGCGCGGCCACCGCGGCCGAGGCCAAGAGACAAGGGGACAGCCTCATCAAACAGGTGAATGTGCGGTTTACCAAAAGCTCGGAAATGGCAAGCGCATTCCAGTTGCACAATTTGGAATTTGGCTTGCAGGCGGATGTGGAGAACGCGAAATAAACGCAGGCCGCCTGTTTCCTTATAAAGATTGGGACATGCAAATATTTTAATGCCGTTAAATACT
>CAYRFT010000068.1:0-1373 GCA_964423585.1 uncultured Parabacteroides sp.
CCTTGTCGGGGCTTTATTGTTCTGAAATGAATGTTAAAGTTGACGGTTTTGATATGCTCCAATAGACAAATAGTTATATTTGTGACTGGAAAGCCGGCGCGTTTCGGGATAAAACGGCAAGCGCGGAGAGTTCAAAGGGCCTTGCCGGGTTAAACGAATCTTTTCCGGCATAGTCAAAGAAATAACAGGCAATAAAATTGGGAGGAAAAAACTATGAAACCTAAAAATTTGACATCTTTGGTGGTGATGCTTCTGTTGGCATGGAATGCGGCAGGGCAGGAGCAGTTCTTCGATGATGTTTATTATTCTTCGAACCGCTCGAAAGAAGAGGCTTCGGCAGAAAAGAACATAAAAGAAGAGAAGAACGATGGTTTGGATGCTGAACCGACAGAGACGGTTTTGCCGAGCAGCTATACACGTTCCGACGCGGGAGAGCGGGACGTGGATGAATATAATCGCCGCTATCCGGAGTATGACGCGGAGGCCGAAGAGGAGCAGGCGGAGCAAGAGCCCGAGAAGAAAACGCAGGTGAAGGTGGAGTCCGAGCGTCGTTCGGATTTGGAATATAGCGAACGTATTATCCGTTATCATTCGCCAAGCAAGATTTCGATTGTGGGAGCGGACCAGGTCGATTTGTATCTGGAAGATGGATATTATGCTTATGATTATGATACGGACCGTTCCGGTGGCACGACGAACGTGTCCTTGAGTTTCAACTTCGGCTCTCCTTGGTATTCTTGGGGCTGGTATGATCCTTGGTTCTATCATCCGTGGGGCTATTATTCGTCTTGGTGGTATCGCCCGTATCACTGGGGCTGGGGAGGTTGGTATGCCGGCTATTATGGCTCTTGGTATGACCCGTGGTGGGGACCTTCATGGGGCTGGGGCTACTATGGTTATTATGGCGGATACTATCCTCATTATCATCATTACGCTTATGTGCCTTTGCATTACCGGTATGACAATGGACGTTCTTCTTATGGCCGCGGCGGCCGCTCGAGCGGTTATGCGGGCAGCAATAGCGTGAGAAGCGCAAGCGGGTATTCGTCGGGCCGTAATGCGGGGCATGTGTCTTCCGCTTCTTCAGGGCGTAGTTCCGGCCGTTATTCTTCGGGCAATTCCACATCCTTGAAGAGCTATGCGACAAGCGGCCGTTCGAGTGGCCGTTCTTCGGGCGGCAGCAGCGTAGGCCGTGGGACTTCATCCACTGCAAAAGGGTCTTCATCCGTTACACGCGGCAGCGGCCGTGGCAGTGGCGTTACTTCTTCGTCTTCCCGTACACGAATCAGTACTAATGGTTCCTCGGGTCGCAGCAGTTATTCGACAGGCCGGAGCAGCGGGACGTTCAATAGCCAAAGGAACACGCAGTCAAG
>CAYRFT010000068.1:1473-7376 GCA_964423585.1 uncultured Parabacteroides sp.
TCAAGCGGTAGAGGAAGATAATTTAAGTCGATTTTGAATTGGAAACGATGAAAAGAGCATTGACAATGGCATCAACACTGCTGCTGAGTGTTGGTGCCGCTTTTTCGCAAGGCCTTGCAGATGCCTATAAGTATGTGCCTAATGGCGGTTTGAACGGTACGGCCCGTAGCATGGGCATGGGTGGTGCTTTTGGTGCTTTGGGCGGTGACATATCTGTTTTGAATAGTAACCCGGCCGGCCTGGCAGTTTACCATAGTTCCGAAGTGGCGACGACGGGGGAGGTTTCCGTGATATCAACGAAGACTGACTGGCGTGGGAATGGCATGAAAGCGGATAAGACCAAGTTCGATTTTGACAATATAGCGTATGTGGGATATTTCCCGACAGGAAATGATGTGGGTTTGTTGAGTTGGAATGTTGGTTTTTCATACAATCGGTTGAAGAATTATTCCCGTAAATACTCGTTGCGGGGAAGTGGGGATATGGGAGCCTCTTTGGCCGATTATGTGGCTGCCCGGGCCAATAAAGGGAACCTGACTCCTGGCGATATTGATTTCCGGCAGGATGAAAATGGCAATATCACATACGATCCGTATGAATCCGTGGGAGATTGGTTGTCTGTTTTATCGAATGACGCAGGCTTTTTAAATTATAATAACGAACAATACGAGTCGTCTCTGAGAAGCGAGGAAGGTATCCCATATTCACGTTCGAACACGGAACTGAATGTTTACGAATCCGGGGCGATTGATCAGTATTCATTGGCCTTTGGCGCGAATATATCTGATTTCTTATTGTTGGGGGCAACAATCTCTATCAATGATTTACGTTACGACTTGTATTCGTATTATGCTGAAGACTATGCTTCAAACAAGAATAGCTATATTGAACTGGAGAATGGTTTGACCACCAAAGGGACAGGGTATGGCATCAATATCGGAGCAATCTATCGTCCGGTTGATTTCTTGCGTATAGGCGTGGCTTATAATTCGCCTACGTGGTATAAAATGACTGATTATTATGACGCGAAGGGAGCTTCGGATATTGAATCCTTGCCTGATGCTTATGAGGCATACAGTCCGATTGGGGCATCTACCAAATATAAATTCCATACACCTGACAAATGGATTTTTAGTGCGGCTGCCATTGTGGGACAGACTGCTTTGCTGAGTGTAGATTATGAAGTGATGAACTATCGCCGAATGCATTTGTCGGATGCTTATGGGAATGCCAATGTGGAAACGAATGATGAAATAGATCAGAGATTGGGTGTATCCAATACGGTGCGAGTGGGAGCAGAAGCGAAGGTGACACCCCAGTTTGCTGTCCGGGCCGGGTTTTCATGGTCCGACAGTGGGATGAGTTCGGCCTTGAGAGAAGGGAATACCGAAGTCATTACAGTGGGCACGTTGCCTCATTATACATTGGCCAATACCACTACGAACTACACCGTAGGTTTGGGATATCGTTTCACGCCTCAGTTTTATGTAGATCTTGCCTGCATATTTAAAACGGTAAAGGAAGATGCTTATGCTTTCTCGACACTTTATTCAGGAGATGCCATGGTGCAATCTGTTCCTTCATCGTTAAAGACTACTACAACACGTGTGGCATTAACATTGGGGTATAAGTTCTGATTCTTATGTTATTTATTTGTTGGTAAGGCGGGTTTTTATCCTTAAAATTTCCTTGTTCGTACAATAATACGGACAAGGAAATTTTTGTTTCTGAAAAAGTTTGGTGGAGAAAAATGATTTATGTTACTTTGCGCAAAAATAAAATATGTTTAACTCTTAAAATCCTATCGCCTATAGCATAACATTACTCGTAGAAATCATAAAAATAGTAGTAATGAATAAATTGGAAATGATGACAGACGAAGATCTTGTCATTCTTTATGCAAAGGGTAATAACGCTGCGTTTGATGTTTTATTGAAGCGATATCAAAACAGTATCCATTCTTACATTTTCTTTATTGTTCGTAACAAAGAGTTGGCTGAAGATATTTTTCAGGAAACTTTTGTCAAGGTGATCATGACCATTAAGCAAGGCCGTTATACTGATACTGGCAAGTTTAAAGCATGGATCATGCGGATAGCCCATAACCTGATTATAGATAATTATCGTCAGGAACGTAATGAGAATACGGTTTCAAATGATGAAGTCGAAGTGGACTTGTTGAACAATATCAAGTTGTGCGATGGTACTGTCGAAGATAAATTAATAAAGCAACAAATATTGGCTGATGTTCGCAAGCTGCTCAAATCTTTGCCGGATAATCAACGGGAAGTTTTAGAGATGCGCTATTATCGTGATTTGAGCTTCAAAGAAATCGCAGATTTGACGGGGGTTAGTATTAACACCGCTTTAGGTCGGATGCGTTATGCTATTTTAAATCTCCGCAGACTGGCAAAAGAGCATCATATTGAATTATCGTTGGCATAAGAAAACTATAATATATACGGCAGGTACAATATTTTCATGGTTGATTCGTTTTTTATATGTAATGATAAAAAACAGAATGCCTATGAAGAAAATAGCTACGCCGTGTTTTTCAAGATTTGATCGTTTAATTAAAGCGCAACATGCAGAATCAGAGGTTAAACCTCGTCGGCAAACATTGGATTTTTTACATCAGTTTGCACGTTCTTATCATGTGGAATCGTCTTTGGTTTCAGATTTATGCGGCTTTGTAATGAACTGATCATGGAATTGGAGAAAGAGGATACATTGATTTGTATTCTCTTTTTTCATATCTTTGCTGATAATTTAAGGATTCTTTATGAAACAGTTGATAGCTCCTTCCTTGTTGGCTGCTGACTTTATGAATTTGCAGCGGGACATTGAGATGATTAACCAGAGCGAGGCCGATTGGCTGCATTTGGATGTCATGGATGGCGTGTTTGTCCCTAATATCTCTTTTGGCTTTCCTGTATTGGAAGGATTGAAAGAGATTTGCCGCAAGCCCATGGATGTGCATCTGATGATTGTCGAGCCGCATAAGTTTATTCGTGAGGTCGCTGAAACCGGTGCATATTCGATGAATGTGCACTATGAAGCATGTACGCATTTGCATCGGACCATTGCAGGTATCCATGAAGCCGGAATGAAAGCGGGAGTTACGTTGAATCCTCATTCGCCGATTGGTTTGTTGGAGGATATTATCCAAGATTTGGATATTGTGATGTTGATGTCGGTTAATCCGGGATATGGAGGCCAAGTCTTTATCGAGCACACTGTGGAGAAGACATCCCGGTTGCGTGAAATGATTGACCGGAAAGGCCTGAACACGCTGATAGAAATCGACGGCGGTGTAAATTTGGAAACAGGCAGACGTTTATTGGAGGCAGGAGCCGATGTGCTGGTGGTGGGTAGTTTTGTTTTCAAGGCTACAGACCCGAAGGCGGTCATCAAGGAACTGAAATTGCTGGCCGGCTGATGTGCAGGAGCAGGGCGGATTAGTCAGCCATTTATTATATTTAATTACAAAACCGAAACTATGACAAAGGAATTAAGGAAGCGACCCTTTGCCAGGCCGCTTTTAATTTGGTTAAGCGGGATATGCCTTTCCGTGTATGTCCCCTTTGAATGCGTGGGCATTGGATTATGCGGGGTATGCCTTTCCCTCATGTTTTATTCGTTCTATATGCAAAGGGAAAGATGCTTGTATGGCGAAAGATGGCAATGGGGAGCCTGGTATCTGCTATTCTTGCTGGCATTGTCTTGCGCGTATGTTTACTACCGTTTGGGCGTTGGTTTCATTTCCTGTGATGCAGGATGGTTGGGATGGTGCCGGGTTTGGCAGAAAGAACTGCTGGAACCGATAGCTTTGCTTGACTTGCCGGAATGGGAGAAAAATGTTTTGGCGACATTGACTTTGGGCTATCGGCAGGAACTTGAGGGGAGCGTGAGAGAGAGGTTTTCCTTGGCCGGTGCGGCCCATATTTTGGCAGTCAGCGGTTTTCACGTAGGGGTGGTGTACTCTTTCCTGCGTTTGTGCTTGTTTCCTTTACCTGATAAATCCGGGTTCCGATATATGAAGACGGGATTGCTGTTGGTTTTTATATGGCTGTTCGTCGCCATTACCGGTTTGGCCGCGTCGGCTGTCCGGGCGGCGTGGATGCTTTCTTTCTATTCGATAGGAACGGCCGTCCGGAAAAAGCGGGATTCCTATAATATTTGGTGCGCGACGGCCTTTTGCATGTTGGTCTATAATCCGTTTTACCTGTTTGATATAGGATTTCAGCTAAGTTTCCTGGCCGTCCTTTCGATTCTCTTTTTCTATCGCCGGATTTCTTCTCTGTTCCGGCTGCGCAACCCGCTTGTCCGGGTTCCTTGGGAATGGTTCTCCATCAGCCTGGCCGCCCAGATAGGGACGTTTCCTTTATGCCTGTATTATTTTGGAGAGATGTCTTCCGTTTCGTTGCTGGCGGCATTGCCGGTTTCCTTTTTTTCTGTCTTGATCATCCCGCTGGCGTTGGTGTGGATCATTCTTGTGAAACTGGGCTGGACTTGCGTCCCGCTGCATGGGCTGACAGGTCGGCTGACAGACGCTTTTTGCACGTTCGTCGATCGGATAGGGCGCATGGACCCGATTACCCCGGCCGAGCCTTTCTCTGCCTTCATGTTGCTTGAGGTTTACCTGTCCCTTTTGTTTTTATGCTTTTATATCCGGCGGAGGCGTCCGGGGCATTTGTTGTCCTCGGTTTTCTTCGTTTTTCTCTTCTCCGTGTCCATGTTCATTGAACGGATAAGTTGAGGAATGTCCGGCGGCACTCCGCGCATGGGTTTTCCGCGGAGGAATGCCGGGTGTCCTTTCCCGGAGACGCGGCAGGTTGCGGATTGCCATGTCGGAAAAAGATGTACCTTTGTGCCGGTTAAAATGTAGATTCCATGATTACTAAAATCATTGCTGAAGAGCTGGTCCAGAAAGCTAAAAAGTATGTTGAAAAAGGCGATAAGTTTGTTATCGTCACGCATGTCTCTCCCGACGGGGACGCCATGGGCGCTTCCTTGGGATTGTATCATTTCCTGAATGCTTGCGGCAAAGGGCAGGTGACCGTCGTCGCGCCTAACGAATACCCTCCGTTCTACCGGTGGATGCCGGGTGCCAAAGACGTGGTCGTGTATGACAAGTACCGGGAGTTTGCCGACAGGTTGCTCCACGATGCCGATGTCATTTTTTGTTTGGATTTCAATGAGCCCAGGCGGGCCGGCAAGGTGGCGGATGCCCTTCTGGCGGCCGAAGGCAGGAAAGTGATGATTGACCACCATCTGAACCCGGCCGCCTTTTGCCGGGTTGCGATGTCGTATCCCCAAATGTCGTCAACCAGCGAAATGGTGTTCCGTTTCATTTGCCGGATGGGCATGTTTGATTTGCTGCCCCGCGAATCGGCCGTTTGCATTTATACGGGCATGATGACGGATACCGGCTCGTTCACTTATAATTCGAACAAGCCGGAAATTTACATTATCATCAGCGAGTTGATCAAGAAGGGCATCGACAAGGACGAAATCTACCGGAAGGTGTTCCAGGTCTATTCGGAAAGCCGCTTGCGCTTGCAAGGGTACGTGCTGTACGAGAAGATGAAGGTTTATCCGGGCAAGCATACGGCCATGATGGCCTTGTCGGCGGAAGAATTGAAGCGTTTCCATTATGCGCCGGGCGATTCGGAGGGTTTTGTCAATATGCCGTTGGCCATCGAGGATGTTTGTTTCAGCGCCTTTTTGCGGGAAGACAAAGAGAATGTCAAGGTTTCACTCCGGTCCGCGGGCGAGTTCCCGTGCAACGTGTTCGCCTCCGAATATTTTCACGGGGGCGGGCATAAAAATGCTTCGGGCGGGGAGTTTTTCGGGACGTTGGAAGACGCGGTTGCCTGTTTTGAGAATGCTTTGGATAAGTT
>CAYRFT010000069.1:0-7375 GCA_964423585.1 uncultured Parabacteroides sp.
GGCACAAAAAAAGCAACGCCCCGCCGTCCAAATCAATTAATAATCGTATCTTTGCCCGCGCTGAACCTATTTATAACGAACTAACATGATGAATTTTATAGAAGAATTGAAATGGCGCGGGATGATCCATACCGTGATGCCGGGCACCGAAGAATTATTGGGGAAAGGGATGGCCACCGCCTATGTCGGCTTCGACCCGACGGCCGATTCGCTGCACATCGGGCATTTGGTGAGCGTGATGACCTTGAAGACGTTCCAACGCTGCGGCCACAAGCCGCTGGCCCTGGTGGGAGGAGCGACGGGCATGATCGGGGACCCCTCCGGCAAATCGGCGGAACGGAACCTGCTCGACGAGGACACGCTGCGCCATTACGAGGAGTGCATCAAAAGGCAGCTGGGCAAGTTCCTGGACTTTGAATCGGATGCCCCCAACAAGGCGGAATTGGTGAACAACTACGACTGGATGAAGGACTTTACCTTCCTGGATTTCGCCCGGACGGTGGGGAAGCACATCACCGTCAACTACATGATGGCGAAAGATTCGGTCCAGAAACGCCTGAACGGGGAAGCCCGCGACGGCCTTTCCTTCACCGAATTCACCTACCAGTTGCTGCAGGGATACGACTTCCTCTACCTCTACAGGCACAAGGGCTGCAAGCTCCAGATGGGCGGTTCGGACCAATGGGGGAACATCACCACCGGGGCGGAGCTGATCCGCCGCACCAACGGCGGAGAAGTGTTCGCGCTGACCTGGCCGCTCCTCACGAAGGCCGACGGCGGCAAGTTCGGGAAGACGGAATCGGGAAACGTCTGGCTGGACCGCCGTTATACCTCTCCCTACAAGTTCTACCAGTTCTGGCTGAACGTGGGCGACGCGGACGCGGCCAGGTACATGAAGATCTTCACGGCCCTCCCCAAGGAGGAAATCGAGGCGCTGGCCCGGGAACAAGAGGCGGCTCCCCACCTGCGCCCGTTGCAGAAGCGGCTGGCCAAAGAAGTGACCGTCATGGTCCATTCGCAGGAAGACTACGAGGCCGCCGTCGAAGCATCCGGCATCTTGTTCGGGAACGCCACCTCCGAAGCGTTGAGAAAATTGGACGAAGAGACGCTGCTCGACGTGTTCAACGGCGTTCCCCGCTTTGAAGTGGCGCGCGACAGCGTGGCCGCCGGCATCAAGCTGATAGACCTCTGCACGGAAAAGGCGGACATATTCCCCTCGAAAGGCGAAATGCGCAAGCTGATCCAAAGCGGAGGGGTCAGCCTCAACAAAGAGAAGGTGACGGATACCGACATGGTAATCCATGCCGGCCACCTGTTGGGAGGAAGGCACCTCCTCGTGCAGCGGGGCAAGAAAAATTATTACCTGATTACCGCAAAATGACGGCAAAATATTTGTAAGGGCGAAAGTAATATTTAACTTTGCAGCGCTTTTGAGGAAGCATCGGATTGTCTCATGGTGTAATGGTAGCACTACAGTTTTTGGTTCTGTCTGTCGAGGTTCGAATCCCCGTGAGACAACTCAAGCACGAAGCCGGCATCTGAATCGTCCGGCAGAAACATACCGGATGCTTCCTCATTTTTCTTTAAGGGCGGATCTGCCCGTTCCCCCGCTTGAATAAATCCTCCGGCCCGGAACCAAACGCGGCCTTTGCCTGTTGTAAAAATAGAACGGACAATCAATCACTAACAAATAAAAAAGAACAAATCGTATGGAAAAGAGCATTAAAGGAACACGCACGGAGCAGAACCTGCTGAAATCATTCGCAGGCGAATCGCAGGCCAGGAGCCGTTATACTTATTTCGCCGGCGCGGCCAAGAAAGAGGGCTTCGAACAAATCGCGGCCGTATTCATGGAAACGGCGGAGCAGGAAAAGGAACACGCAAAGCGGTTCTTCAAGTTCCTGGAGGGAGGCATGGTCGAAATCACGGCAGCCTACCCTGCCGGCATCATCGGCACGACGAAAGAGAACCTGGCCGCCGCCGCTGCCGGGGAAAACGAGGAATGGACGGACTTGTATCCGGGCTTTGCCAAGACTGCCGACGAAGAAGGGTTCCCGGAAGTGGCCGCCGCCTTCCGCATGATCGCCAAGGTGGAAGCGGAACACGAAAAACGCTATCGCGCCTTGCTGGCCCGCGTGGAAGCCGGAAAGTCCTTTGAAAGGGACGAAGAAATCTTGTGGCAATGCCGCAACTGCGGTTTCGTGTTGCGTTCCAAGAACGCACCGCTGAAATGCCCGGCATGCCTGCACCCGCAGGCTTACTTCGAACCGATGAAGCAGAACTATTAATCCTTGATGAATCCCGCATGGATCGGGCAACTGCCCGACTGGTCCATGCGGGATTTGATTTGCAGCATCCGTCACGACATGAAAATCAACAAAGTTTATTCCGCCTATTTCAGCGCGACTTATTCCACAAAGCGGGTCGTCAACGGGATTGCCGGCCGATTGGGCATCGTACAGTCTGAAATTGACATCACCAACAAAGTGCCGGAACACGAGATGGTATTGGACGGCAACAGCCTGCTGGTCGTGGGCGTGCCGGTATATGGAGGCCGCATTCCGGCAAGTTCCGTCCCCGGCCTCAAAGCGATAAAAGGGAACGGCACGCCGGCCGTGCTTGTCAACGTATATGGCAACCGCGACTATGACGATGCCCTCGTCGAACTTTATGACATGATGAAAGACAACGGTTTCATCCCCGTGGCCGCATCCGCCGTCATTGCCGGACATTGCATCTTTCCCAAGGTCGCTTCCGGACGCCCCGATGCAGAGGACTGGGCCAAAATCAACGCCTTTTGCGAAGACGTGAAGAAAGCCCTTGCCGAATATCGACCCGGCGAAGAAGCCGCCCTTCCGCTCAAGGGCAACCGCCCCTACAAGAAACACGGGGGCGTTCCCATCCACCCGTCGGCAGGAAAAGAATGCAACGAATGCGGCATCTGCGCCAAGCTATGCCCGTTTGGCGCCATTCCGTCGGATAACCCGCGAAGGACCGATACAGGGAGATGCGTTTCTTGTTGCCGGTGTATCAGCGTCTGTCCGCAAAACGCCCGTAAATTCCACGGCATCCTCGCTAAAATCGCCGGCTGGAAATTCACCAAAGACAACTCGGCAAGAAAAGAGCCGGAATTCATCGTCATTCCTGGATAAGGCCTCCCGCCGTTTTTTTCAACAGGCACAAAAGGAAGGCGGGCTATTCGCCAATCCCCAAAACCTTGCGGAAGCGGCTGATGAATTCGGCCGCATCATCCATGCCCAGGCATAAAGGCGGCAGCAACCGAATCGTATTTGTCCCGGCGACCCCGGTAAATACTTTTTGTCCAAACAATAATTCCGAGCGGACTTTTTTAACTGATTCTTCAAACTCGATGCCGATCATCAAGCCGCGCCCGCGGACTTCCTTGACATTTGGGAATTTGCGCAGTTCTTCGAGCAGGTAAGACCCGACTTTTCCGGCGTTGGCAACCAAGCCTTCATCATTCATGATGTCCAATACCGCAATAGCCGCCGCACAAGCCAGATGATTGCCTCCAAATGTAGTCCCCAACATGCCATAAACAGGTTTGAATACGGGACTGATGAGGACAGCCCCCATCGGGAAACCATTGGCGATGCCTTTCGCCACGGTAATCATGTCCGGACGTATTCCGGCATGCTGGTGGGCGAAGAATTTGCCGCTACGCCCATAACCGGACTGGATTTCATCTACGATCAATACAGCTTGATATTCTGTACACAACGACCGCAAATCTTGCAGAAAGCCGTTTGCCGGGATCTGGATGCCCCCAATCCCTTGAATCCCTTCGATGATGACAGAAGAAACATTCCCTTTTTTCAGTTCAGCTTCAACGGCATCCGCATTGTCAAGGGGCAGATAAGAAACGTCCAATCCATCATTGATCGGGGCAATGATTTTCGGATTGTCGGTTACACGCACGGCAGCCGAAGTACGCCCGTGGAAAGAATGCCGGAATGCCAATACACGTTTCTTCCCGTTGTGGAAAGAAGCCAGCTTCAACGCATTTTCATTGGCTTCGGCTCCCGAATTGATCAGGAACAACGAGTATTCGTCATAACCGGAAGTTCTGCCCAACTTGTCTGCCAAAGTTTGCTGCAAGCTATTGATTACGGAGTTTGAATAAAATCCCAGTTCGCTTACTTGCTTGCTGATTGCCTTTACGTATGCCGGATGGCTATGCCCGACTGAGATGACGGCATGCCCGCCGTAAAAATCCAAATATTCATTGCCTTCTTTGTCCCACACACGGCAACCTTTCCCTTTAACGATTTCTATATCGAATAAAGGATAGACATCAAAGAGTTTCATACACTTAAAATTATTATTTGTCAAAAAGCTGACGGCTTCAGGTGCAACCCGACTTTCTCTTCCAATCCAAACAGCAGATTCATGTTATGGACCGCTTGTCCGCTGGCTCCTTTCAGCAGGTTGTCGATCATGGAAACAATCAGCAGCTTGCCTTCATATTTTTGCAAATATATCAAGCATTTATTCGTATTTATGACTTGCTTCAGGTCCGGATTCTTGTCAACCATGAATGTAAAAGAATGATCTTCGTAATATGATTCATAGATACGTTTGATTTCCTCCAACTCGACTTTGCAATCCAAATAAGTCGTTGCGAATATGCCACGAGAAAAGTTCCCCCTGACAGGAATGAAGTGGATGTTGCTGTCAAAACTGTTCTGCAATTGCCTTAAACTTTGCTTGATTTCTTCCAGATGCTGATGGGTGAACGGTTTATAGATCGAAATATTGTCATTCCGCCAACTGAAGTGCGATGTAGCAGAAGGCTTGACACCGGCTCCCGTTGAACCTGTAATCGCGTTGACGTGCAAATCCGCGTTCAGCATGAGGTGCTTGGCCAACGGCAAAACGCCTAATAGAATACATGTCGCGAAACATCCCGGATTGGCAACATGTTTCGCCGCGCAAATCCGACGGCGGTTTAATTCCGGCAATCCATAGACGAAATCGTGTTCTTCGCTTTTGATGCGGAAGTCCATGGAAAGATCTATGATCTTTACATTCCCAGGGACCGCATGGGCTTTCAAAAACTTCCCGGTGTCACCGTGCGCGGTACAGAAAAACAGGCAATCGACGCTATCCAACGGCAATTCCCCGGTAAAACGCATATTGGTTTCCCCGTAGAGCCCTCCGTGCACATCCGTAATCAAATTACCCGCATTGCTGGAACTGTTGATGAAAACGATTTCCACGTCCGGATGGTTGATCAGCAGGCGAATCAATTCGCCCGCCGCATAGCCCGCGCCACCAATAATACCGACCTTTATCATATTTCCTCCTCTTTGTGGTTTGCATAATAAACACGCAAGGGAGTGGAAAGGACCTTGATAAATCCTTTGGCATCTTCGGCGGTCCAGCCTTTCTGCATTTCCCCGTATTCGCCAAATTTTGTCTTGACCAAATCGTCTTCCGATTCGACACCCACTGTGGAGAATGAAAGCGGACGAAGTTCCAAAACGGCCGTCCCGTTCACATGGCGTTGCGACTCCTGCAGCATGGCTTCCATATCGCGCATGACCGGTTCCAGATATTGGCTCTCATGCAAGAACATGCCGTACCAGTTGGCGACATTGTCCTTCCAATACTGCTGCCATTTGCTCAACGTATATTTCTCCAGGAAACGGTGCGCCCCGATGATCAACATCGGCGCGGCGGCCTCGAAACCCACACGCCCTTTGATCCCGATAATCGTATCGCCCACGTGCATGTCGCGGCCAATGCCATAGGCAGCCCCGATTTCCTCCACCTTCTGAATGGCCTTGACAGGATCGTCGAAGGGCTCCCCGTTGACAGCACACAACTCACCTCTCTTGAATTGCAGGCGGAGCTGTTCGCTACCCGTTTTCGTTACTTGCTTCAGATACGCCGATTCCGGCAGACCTTTGGCCGAATCGAGTATTTCACCTCCGCAAATGGAAGTTCCCCACAGGCCTACGTTGTAAGAATATTTCAGCTTGGTGAAATCGGCTTCAAAACCGTGTCCTTTCAGGTAGTCGATTTCGTAGTCGCGGCTCAAGGCCATATCGCGTGTCAAGGTGATGATTTCGACATCAGGGACCAACACCAAGAACGTCATGTCAAAACGGATCTGATCATTGCCCGCCCCCGTCGAGCCATGGGCAACCGCATCCGCCCCGATCTCACGGGCATAACGCGCAATGGCCAAGGCCTGGAAGATCCGTTCAGAACTTACCGAGACAGGATAAGTGCCGTTGCGCAACACATTCCCGAAGATCATATACTTCAGGCTCTTCTCGTAATATTCCTTAGTCACATCCAACGTAACGTATTTCACGGCGCCCAATTTATAGGCATTCTCTTCGTTCTTCTTCAACTGCGCCTCGCTGAACCCGCCCGTGTCGGCACAGGCCGCATAAACTTCGTACCCTTTCTCTTTTGCCAGATACATCACCGTGAACGAAGTATCCAGACCGCCGCTGAACGCGACCACCACTTTCTTTTTCATATAGCATGTATTTATCGTTAGCAATCCGTTTCATTTTCCCGCATTGCCGGGGGAAGGGGCCTTCGGGTCAAAAAGCATGCCCGTGCAAATGCAGTAACGCCGGTCCGTGCGCTCCAGAATGTCATGGTTGACGCATCCCTGGCATCCCCTCCAGAAAGCCTCATCGTCGGTCAGGTCGCTGAACGTAACGGGGACATATCCCAATTCCGTATTCATCTTCATGACGGCAGCGCCCGAGGTAAGGCTGAATATCTTGGCATGCGGCCATCTCATCCTTGCCAGTTGGAATGTCATTTCCTTGATTCGCCTGGCAATCCCCAAGCCCCGATAATCCGGATGGACAATCAACCCGGAAGTCGTCACGTATTGTTTGTTCCCCCACGACTCGATGTAGCTGAAACCGGCGAATTTGTCTCCGTCCAAGGCAATGACGGCTTTCCCTTCTTTCATTTTTTGCGCCATATATTCGTGCGTCCGTTTGGCAATGCCTGTCCCGCGCACTTTGGTTGCAGCCTCGATCGTCTCGAGGATGGTATCCACATACGCCTCGTGCGAGGCTTCCGCAATCATGACATCAATTTGTTTTTCCTGTTCCATTTCTGTGTTTGTACCTTATTTATCTTCATAAAATGCCATTTCGATCAACCGTTTGCTTGATTCAGCGGTAAAATTATATGCTAATATCGAATATTCATGCAAGTAGGCGGATATTTTTTCAATAAATAATCCGAATGACGGGCGGCAAATCCCGCCTGCAAGTGCAAAATCAAGGAATCCGGGCCTTAATCCCGGCCGTTTGTATCGACATACGCGCATTTCTTTCCTTTTTCTTCAGAAGAAACGCTGAAAAACCGAGTCGAC
>CAYRFT010000070.1:0-7361 GCA_964423585.1 uncultured Parabacteroides sp.
GAAATCATCGGGTTTGCCAAAAAACATTCACTTGTTTGAATCGGGTCGGGGAAGCCGGTTCTTTCAGGTTGGAACAAGACAAATCTCCGGTTCCCTCGGCAGGGGACCGGAGATTTGTCTTGCTATGCGGAGGCCACGGCTCAAACGGCAGGCCGGTCGGCACCTCCCATGATGTCGAGCAATTCGTTGGTAATGGCCTGCTGGCGCGTCTTGTTATACAGCAACGTGAGCTGGCGGAGCAGTTCGTTTGCGTTGTCGTCGGCCGTTTGCATGGCCATCATGCGGGCCGCATGTTCGGAAGTGGAGGTATCGAGCAACACCGTGTAGATTTGCAGATCCGACATCTTCGGGAACAACAGCCGCAGCAACTCGTGGGCCGAAGGCTCCAGGATATAATCCTTGACGTATGGGATCTCTCCGCTTTCCGGTTTCTCCTCCCGGACCGGCCACGGCAAATAGACCTTGTGCGTCAGGATTTGCTGCATCATGTTCTTGAAGTGGTGATAAAGCAAATCGACCTGATCCACCTGTTTCGTGAAGTACAGGTCCCGCAGACAAACCGCCAGCCGTGTTGCCTTTTCGTAATTCAGTTTATCGGCTATGGCGATGAAATCGCTGTGGTACTCGTATCCCGCTTTTTGCAGTTCCTTGGCAATCTTCTTCCCGACGGGATAAAGCTCGACATGGATCTGTCGGGCCTTGTACGTCCGTATCAATTCGTCCAACGACTTCCATACGTTGGAATTGAAACTGCCGCACAGTCCCGTATTCGAAGAACAAGCCACGATGGCCACGCTCTTGACCTCGCGCCGGGCGGTATAAGGCGAATCGAATTCTTGTTCGGCAGCCAGCAAGCTTCGCAGTATGTCATCCAGTTGCCCGGCATACGCCAATGTTCGTTCAGCGGCTATTTGCGTATGGTGCAATTTGGCCGAAGAAACCATTTTCATGGCGGCTGTAATCTTCTGCGTGTTGCGGATCGAATTAATCCGATTTTTAATCTCTTTCAATGATGCCATGGGGCTTATTTTTTATAGGAATCCGCTATTTGCCGGGCGGTTTCCTCCAGTACCGTTGTTATTTCGTCGTTGATTGTTCCTTGTTTCAATACGTCCAATACATGATTATGGTTTACCTGTAATGATTCCAGGAAAGTGGTTTCAAACTCGTGCACCTTGTTCAACGGCACATCCCGCAGCAAGCCTTTCGTGGCGCAATACAGAATGGCGATTTGTTTTTCGGCCGGCATGGGGCTGTATTGCGGCTGGATCAGCAGTTGGGTATTCTTTTGGCCTTTGTCGATGGTAAAAGCGGTGACTGCGTCCAATTCTCCACCGAACTTGGTAAAAGATTCCAATTCACGGAACTGGGCTTGGTCGATTTTCAACGTACCGGCCACTTTCTTCATCGCCTTCAACTGGGCATTGCCACCCACGCGGGACACGGAAATACCAACATTGATGGCCGGACGATTCCCTTGATTAAAGAGATTCGTCTCCAAGAAAATCTGGCCGTCAGTAATGGAAATGACATTGGTTGGGATATAAGCGGCGACATCGCCCGCCTGTGTTTCGATAATCGGAAGGGCGGTAAGCGAACCTCCGCCCTTTACGCGCGATCTCATGCTGTCGGGCAGATCGTTCATCCGGCATGCCACTTCATGCTGGTCGATGATACGGGCGGCACGCTCCAACAAACGTGAGTGCAGGTAGAAAATATCGCCCGGGTAAGCCTCACGGCCCGAAGGACGGCGCAGGATCAATGAGACTTCACGATATGCCACGGCTTGTTTCGACAGGTCATCATACACTACCAAAGCATGGCGGCCGCTGTCACGGAAATACTCTCCGATGGCGGCTCCGGCAAACGGGGCAAAATACTGCATGGCGGCCGGATCGGAGGCAGTCGCACTTATGACGACCGTATAATCCATTGCGTTTTTCTCTTGTAGTGTATTGACAAGAGCGGCTACGGTAGAACCTTTCTGCCCGATGGCCACGTAAATGCAATATACCGGGTTCCCGGCTTCATACGCTGCCCGTTGGTTGATAATCGTATCGATGGCAATCGCTGTCTTTCCTGTCTGGCGGTCGCCGATGATCAACTCGCGTTGTCCGCGGCCGATCGGAATCATCGCATCAATCGCCTTGATGCCCGTCTGCAAAGGTTCATTTACCGGTTGACGGAAGATAACCCCTGGTGCTTTTCTTTCCAGTGGCATCTCACAGGTTTCGCCCGTAATTTCTCCTTTCCCATCAATTGGATTTCCCAACGGGTCAATCACACGTCCAATCAAATTCTCGCTCACATTGATAGAAGCGATTCGTCCCGTGCGTGTAACGGTGTCTCCTTCCTTGATCAAGTCCGTAGGCCCCAGCAGTACGGCTCCGACATTGTCTTCTTCCAAATTCATGACGATGGCTTCCATTCCATTGTCAAAGCGGAGCAATTCATTTGCTTCGGCATTGTCCAATCCGTAGATACGGACTACGCCGTCGCTCACCTGCAATACGGTACCGACTTCTTCCAACCGGATACTCGCATTGATTCCTTCCAGTTCTTTCCGAAGGATGTCTGAAACTTCGCTGATTTTTATCTGGTCTGTCATATTCAGTTTTATTTTCTTTGCAGTAACTGCTCACGGATATGTTTCAACTGGGACGCATAGCTGGCATCCAGCCGGTAATTTCCGATTTGCAAGCAGAAACCACCAATTAGTTCCGGTTTCACTTCTCCAGAGAACTCGATCACATTGCCAGTTTCCTGTTGAAGTTTTTCTATTAAATGCTTTTGCGTATTTTCCTGGACAGGAGTCGCAGCACTGAATCGAATTCGAGTGATTTTCTTTTCTCTCCGGTACAGATAAATAAAGATGTATGAGATGAAAGGCAAACAACTTTCGCGCTTGTGCTCCAGTATCATGTGGATGAATCGGCGGTATAACTCACAGACATCCATTCCTCCGGCGCGGATCAACAACTTTTCTTTATCTGCAACAGAAATAATCGGATTTTGCAATGTCTCTTTCAATTCAGGGACGAGCAGAAAACTCTGTTGAAGCATTTTCATATCGTCATATACACGTGTTTCTTCCTTTTTCTCCTTTGCCAGAGAAAATAAAGCCCGAGCATATCTGGATGAAATAGTTCCCAAGTCCATAACTTACGATTTATTGAACGACATCTCGTCAAGCAGCTTATTGATGATTTCATCCTGGCTGTTGTCGCGACCGATTTTTTCTTTCATGACTTTCTCGGCAACGGCAATGGACAAATCAGTGATTTCCCTGCGGACTTCGCGGATAGCTTTTTCTTTTTCTTCACGAATCTGGCGTGTTGCCTTTTCCATTTGCCGGCGTGTCTCAATAGCTGCCTTTTGATGAGCTTCCTCAATAATATGTTCTTTTTCTTTCAAAGCCTCTTTAAGAATGGCATTCTGTTTTTCTTTCGCTTCTGATATGATTTTTTCTCCTTCCTCTTTGATGTTGGCCAATTGCTCGTTTGCCTGGCGAGCCGTATTCAGCGATTCCTCGATAAAGGCTTTCCGGTCTTCAATCGCTTTCACGATCACCGGAAAACCATATTTGGAAAGAATGATTAAAACAATGCCGAACGAAAGGATCATCCAGAACAGAAGTCCTGAATCCGGTGTTAGTAATGACATATCCTATAATATACTTTAGGCTTATTGGAATAATCCGAGGAAACATACAACGATGGCAAACAGTGCTACCCCCTCAATAAAAGTACCCATGATTAACATTGAAGTACGGATATTGCCTGCCGCAGACGGTTGACGCCCGATTGCTTCTACAGCACCTTTACCGATTAGACCAATACCTATACCTGCTCCGAATACTGCCAGACCGGCACCTATTGTTGCACCTAATTTTGCTACACCTGCTGCAGCTGTCTGTAATAAAATAGCTGATAACATACGTCTTTAGTTTTTAGATTTATAATTATTTATTCGTTCATTAAAAAATGTCAGTTCAATCCTCTTTGTTACCGAATGGGCTAATCTTTTATTCGTGCCATGCCGATATAGCTGGCTGATAAAAGTGTAAAAATATATGCTTGCAAACAAGCCACGAAGAGTTCAATGCTATTCATGACAACAGAGAATAGGACTGATACAACAACCATGCTGTAATTGATGATAACGCCCATCGAAGCGGTGATAAAAATCAAACAAGTCAATGCCAAAATAATGGTATGGCCTGCCATGATATTGGCAAACAAACGGATCATTAAGGCAAATGGCTTGGTGAATACTCCGAAAAATTCAACGAATGGCATAATTGGCAGCGGGCATTTCAAGTAGATGGGTGTATCAGGCCAAAAAATGTCCTTCCAATAAGCTTTTGTGCCATACACGTTGACTGCAATGAATGTACAAACGGCCAATACCATAGTAATGGTAATATTGCCTGTCAAGTTGAATCCACCGGGGAATATAGGAATAATTCCTAATAAGTTATTGATCAGAATGAAGAAGAATACCGTCAACAAAAAGGGTGAAAAGAACCGATAGGAATCGCCTATGTTTTTCTTAATCTCTTCATACATGTATGTAATAACCATTTCTATAAACCCGATAAATCCTCCCGGTGCCTTGCCCGGATGCCTCTTGTACCATTGGGCTGTCTTTAAGATCAGGATTGACAACAACGTGCAGCTCAGAAGCAGTCCGCATACATTCTTTGTCATGGAGAAGTCCAACGGGCGAATTACTTCGCCTGATGCCGATGTCTCCACTATTTTCCCTGCATAGTCTCCTTCCTCGGCAATCGAGAATCCTTGATAATTCCCTTCTTCATGGAGGCGGGAGGATAGAAAAACAAACCAACCATTTTCTTGACTCTTAACGATGACAGGCAGAGGAATAGAAATCTCGCAATTCCCCAATTTTGTGATATGCCATGTGTAAGCATCCTGTATGTGCGAGAATACGATCTCTTGCACGTCCAATTCTTCCGCCTTTGGTTGAAAACCGACCAACAGCAGGCAGAAAGAGAATAGCCATTTAAAATGTTTATAGTTTGTTTTGTCCATCTTGTTCCTTTTCCTCTCTTTTCATTCTCTTTTTCTCATACAAGTAAACCGTGTATAATTCCAAAATCAAATAAATGAAGTAGAATATCATGAGAGTGAGTCCAAACGAGCGTAACTGAGTCCCGACATAACTGGCATATACCAATAAGAAGATACAAGCCATCAAAAGCTTGCAGCATCTTACGAGCATGTATGTGGTCACAGAAACGTCTCCTTTTTCCCGCTTCACTTTGTCAAGAAAGAATACCATGGCTAACGCCATGACCCAATAAAAGAGCGGTATGGACGGGTACCATTCAAAATAACTTTCCGGCCAGATTGCGCAAAGAAGCTCGCCCACTATGACCCCGATAGCCACATTGATGAATGTGATAAGGGCGAAAAGCTTTATTTTTAATCTTCCACTCATGATTTGAATTATTTTTCCACACAAACTGTAAGTATGTCATCCTCTACCTTGACAAAACCGCCACCGATGGGATATTCGTACCTTGACCCCTTTGCAAGATACAGGATCGTCCCTTTCTCCAATGCCGTTATCAGAGGAGCATGATGAGGCAGCACATCAAAAGACCCGTTGATTCCGGGAAATGCCACCGACTCCGCGTCTCCTTCAAATAAAACCTTTTCAGGAGTGATAATTCTTACTTTCATTTTTACTTCGCCTGTTGAGCCAACCGTTTGCCTTTTTCAATGACATCTTCGATGGTACCGACATTCAAGAATGCTTGTTCCGGCACATCGTCGGTTTCTCCGTCCATAATCATGTTGAAGCCCCGGATAGTATCTTCAATGGAAACCATCACGCCGGGAACCCCGGTGAATTGTTCAGCTACCGTGAAGGGTTGGGAGAGGAACCGCTGGACACGACGCGCCCGATTGACAGTTTGCCGGTCCTCGTCCGAGAGTTCTTCCATCCCCAAAATGGAAATAATATCTTGCAATTCTTTGTTGCGCTCCAAGATCTGCTTTACCCGCTGGGCACATTCGTAATGTTCCTTCCCCACGACCAGCGGGTCCAAGATACGGGAAGTCGAGTCCAACGGATCGACAGCCGGATAGATGCCTAACTCGGTAATCTTTCTGCTTAGCACGGTGGTTGCGTCCAAGTGGGCGAATGTGGTTGCCGGAGCCGGGTCTGTCAAGTCGTCGGCCGGCACATATACGGCCTGCACGGAGGTGATGGAACCTTTCTTCGTGGAAGTGATTCGTTCCTGCATGGCGCCCATCTCGGTGGCCAATGTCGGCTGATAACCTACGGCCGAGGGCATTCGTCCCAATAGAGCGGATACCTCGGACCCGGCCTGGGTGAATCGGAAGATGTTGTCAATGAAGAACAGGATATCTTTGGTCTCGCCCTCTTTGGACAAGTCCCGGAACGACTCGGCGATCGTCAGTCCGGACAGGGCGACGGAAGAACGTGCCCCCGGCGGTTCGTTCATCTGTCCGAACACCAGCGTGGCTTGGGATTTGGCCAACTCGTCGTGGTCTATTTTTGACAAATCCCAATTCCCGGCCTCCATGCTTTTCTTGAACGCTTCCCCGTACCGGATAACCCCCGATTGGATCATCTCACGGAGCAGGTCATTCCCTTCGCGCGTCCGTTCCCCGACGCCGGCGAAAACAGAGAAACCGTTGTTTCTCTTGGCGATGTTGTTGATCAGCTCCATGATCAATACGGTCTTTCCGACACCGGCGCCGCCAAACAAACCGATTTTTCCGCCTTTCAGATAAGGTTCCAGCAAGTCGATGACCTTGATTCCCGTGTAAAGGACTTCCTTGCTTGTCGTCAGTTCTTCAAATTTAGGCGGTTCGCGATGGATTGGAAACGCCCCTTTGCGGTCGAGTTCTTCGATCCCGTCGATTGCATTTCCCGTGACGTTAAGCAAGCGTCCTTTTACCTGGTCGCCTACCGGCATGGTGATAGGAGAACCTAACGCAATGACTTCCATTCCCCTTTTCAAGCCATCCGTCGAATCCATGGCTACCGCGCGGACGGTGTTTTCACCTATGTGCTGTTGCACTTCAACAATGAGTTTCTTACCGTTTTTGCGGGTTATTTCCATGGCATCGTGGATATGAGGGAGCACGACGGGATTATTATCCGACGGTTTGTCGAAATGAACGTCCACGACCGGGCCGATGACCTGTAAAATAAAACCTTTTATTTCTCCCATTGGATTCTTGTCTTTAAATTCCGCTTGCAATATTACAAAAGATTATGGTATTGTTTTTCGGTTGGGCGGTTTTTTTACATTATATTAACGAGGCTTTGATGAAACCGGAAGGCAGAACCGGGCGGCAAGT
>CAYRFT010000071.1:0-7201 GCA_964423585.1 uncultured Parabacteroides sp.
TTTGCAAAAGCACCGTTTTTCCATTTTGATGCCTTTGAAATTTTTCGGAAGCCCCGCTTCTCCGTTCTGTCCTGTCTTGCATCCATAAAATATCTCCCATTTGAGAAAAATAATTTCATATCACACAAATATGGTTAAAATGAAACCATTTAATCCCCCGCTTTACAGAAATAAATTACCTTTGCGGTTGAAACAAGAATAAAAAGAGAAGGAATATGAAGAAACATTTTTTGAAGCTTATGGTAACCCGGGGCAAGTACATGCCAATATGCGCGGCCGGGTTCATTTTGTTTTCTTGCGGGAACAGCCAAGGCGGGGCGAAGACGGGAGACGACGAATATGCTGTTGCCACAGTGACGACGACGTCCAGCAACCAGACGAAATCTTACCCGGCGACCATCAAAGGGACGCAGGATATTGAAATCCGCCCGCAAGTTTCCGGCTTTATTGTCAAGCTTTGCGTGGACGAAGGGGCGACGGTCCGGAAAGGGCAAGCGCTGTTCCAAATAGATCCGACCCAATACCAGGCGGCCCTCAACCAGGCAAAGGCGGCCGTCGAAACGGCAAACGCCAACCTGCAGACACAGACATTGACCGAGCGGAACAAGCTCACATTGTTTGAAAAGCAAATCATCAGTTCGTTTGAATACCAGACATCCGTCAACAACCTGTTGTCTGCCAAGGCTGCCTTGGCCCAGGCGGAAGCCGCGTTGGTAAGTGCCAGGCAAAACTTGGGCTTCTGCACCGTCACAAGCCCTTCGGACGGCGTAACCGGGACGTTCCCCTACCGGATCGGAAGCCTGGTCAGCCCTTCCATCGCAGAGCCATTGACAACGGTCTCTGAAATCAACGACATGTACGTCTATTTCTCCATAACGGAAAAAGACCTCCTGCAATTGACAAAGGCAGGCAGCTCCTTAAAAGAAGAGCTGGGGAAAATGCCGGCGGTCAGATTGCAACTGGCCGACGGCAGCTTCTACAACGAAGAAGGGAGAATCGATGCCGTCAGCGGCGTGATCGACCAGTCAACCGGCTCCGTGAGCACGCGCGCCATCTTCCCGAACAAGGACAACATCCTGCGCAGCGGGGGCACGGGCAACATCATCTTCCCGTATGCGATGGACAACATTATCTTGATTCCGCAGTCCGCCGCGGTTGAAATCCAAGACAAGAAGTTCGTTTACGTATTGCAACCCGACAGCACGCTGAAATATACGGAAGTGCAAATCTCCGACCTGAACGACGGGCAGAACTACATCGTCACCGGCGGGTTGAATGCTTCAGACAAGATCGTGGTGGAAGGTGTCCAGCAATTGCACAACGGGCAAAAGATCACCCCTATAACACAATCCGAACAAGAAGCGAAATACCGGCAGCATCTGAAAGACCAGCAGGATGGCAATCTGTCAACCGCTTTCAATTGATTCCCATAGGATATAGACAGGCAATTACATTAGACATAATCAGAACAAAATGAAATTAGACAGATTTATAAACCGTCCGGTGCTATCAACCGTAATCTCCATTTTGATAGTCATCCTGGGTGCTATCGGCCTTGTGACCTTGCCTATTACCCAATATCCGGACATCGCCCCTCCCACCATATCCGTAAGGGCGACTTATACGGGAGCCAATGCGACAGCCGTGTTGAATTCCGTCATCGCCCCGCTGGAAGACCAGATCAACGGTGTGGAAAACATGATGTACATCACATCGACCGCATCGAACACGGGTTCCGCCGATATCAGCGTTTATTTCAACCAGGGCACCGACCCGGACATGGCCGCCGTCAATGTGCAGAACCGCGTGTCCATGGCGCAAGGCCTGTTGCCGGCCGAAGTGACAAAGGTCGGTGTGACCACGCGGAAAAGACAAACTTCGATGTTGATGGTATTCTCCTTGTATGACAAAGAAGACAAATACAGCATCGAGTTTATCGAAAACTATGCCAACATAAACTTGATTCCGGAAATCAAGCGTGTAAGCGGCGTAGGCGATGCCAACGTGTTAGGCCAAGATTATTCCATGCGTATTTGGCTGAAGCCGGATATCATGGCGGAGTACAAATTGATTCCCAACGACATTGCAGATGCTTTGTCTGAACAGAACATCGAAGCCGCGCCGGGACAGTTTGGCGAGCGCGGGAACCAGACATTCCAATACACCATCCGTTACAAGGGACGTCTGCAAAAACCGGGAGAGTTTGCCGACATCGTCATCAAGGCTTTGCCCGACGGCAAAGTGCTCCGCTTGGGCGACATCGCCGATTTGGAATTAGGACGGTTGGCCTATACCTTTAATAATACGGTGAACGGCCATAAAGCCGTTTCCTGTATCGTTTACCAGATGGCGGGGACCAACGCTACCGAAACCATTACCAATCTGGAAAAAGTATTGGCCGCTGCCGAGAAATCCTTGCCTGAAGGATTGGGAATCAATATCGCCCAAAGCGCCAACGACTTTTTGTTCGCCTCCATCTACGAAGTTATCAAGACCTTGATCGAAGCATTCATCTTGGTATTCATCGTGGTTTATATTTTCTTGCAGGACATGCGTTCCACGTTAATTCCGGCAATCGCGATCCCGGTGGCATTGATCGGTACTTTCTTCCTGTTGAGGCTGATCGGCTTTAGCTTGAACTTGCTGACATTGTCTGCCATGGTGTTGGCCATTGCGATTGTGGTCGATGATGCCATCGTCGTCGTCGAAGGAGTCCATGCGAAACTCGACCAAGGTTATAAATCGGTCAAGCAGGCTTCCATCGATGCCATGAACGAATTGGGAGGAGCCATCGTTTCTATCACCTTGGTCATGATGTCCGTGTTCATTCCCGTAAGTTTCATGGAAGGGACTGCCGGGACATTCTACCGCCAATTCGGTCTGACCATGGCCATCTCCATCGGATTCTCCGCCTTGAACGCCTTGACGCTTTCACCGGCGCTGTGCGCAATCTTGCTGAAGCCTCATGGAGATGAGACGAGCTTGAAGGAACGTGTGGGTACAGCTATGAAGACATCCCGGAAGATATGGCTTCGCCGCTACACGGATGCCATCGGGAAATTGCTTCGCCCAGGCATCACCTTAATCTTTACGGGCATTGCCATTTTAGGCATGATCTTCGGCATGTTCAGCTTCAGCGAGCATCCGGTATTGTGCGTCATCTTTATCGTCATAAGCATTTTGGCGCTGTCAGGCATGACGACAGACAAATTCAAAGAAGTCTTCAACTCCACGTATGAATCCATCCTGAACCGTTACAAGAAGAACGTATTGTTTTTCATCCAGAAGTCGGTCGTTTCCTTCGGATTGGTAGTGGCAGCCATTCTCCTTTTGATATTCTTCATGAATACGACCCCGACCGGCATGGTGCCCAACGAAGATACCGGTACAATCATGGGTGCCGTCACCCTGCCTCCCGGGACATCGCAAGAACGGGCCATGGAAGTATTGAACAAAGTGGACAGCCTGATTGCCGCCGAACCGGCCGCCCAATCCAGGACTGTCATTTCTGGTTTCGGATTCATCGGCGGTTCAGGCCCTTCTTATGGATCTATCATCATCAAGCTGAAAGATTGGGAAGAACGTTCCATGAAGCAGAACTCAGACATCATTGTCAGCTCATTGTTCATGCGTTCACAGAAGATCATCAAAGATGCGCAAGTATTGTTCTTCACTCCGCCCATGATTCCGGGTTATTCGGCATCGAGCGACATCGAGCTGAACATGCAGGATAAAACAGGTGGCGACCTGGATCGTTTCTTCAGTGTCACTACGGATTATATCGCCGCACTGAATGCCCGTCCGGAAATCAGCCGTGCACAAACGACATTCAACCCAAGTTTCCCGCAATACATGCTGGATATTGACGCGGCAGCCTGCAAGAAGGCAGGAATCAGTCCGAGCGACATCCTTTCCACCATGCAAGGTTATTACGGAGGGCTTTATGCTTCCAACTTCAACAGTTTCGGGAAGATGTACCGCGTCATGATCCAGGCGGAGCCGGACGCCACGAAAAACCTGGAAACATTGAACAGCATAAAAGTCCGCGGCAACGGCGGGGAGATGGCTCCTATCACCCAGTTCGTGTCCATGAAGAAAGCATACGGGCCGGACGTGATCAGCCGTTTCAATCTATACACTTCCATTAAGGTCATGGTGGCTCCTGCTTCCGGTTACACATCCGGCCAAGCATTGCAAGCCATAGCCGAAGTGGCCCGGCAAAACCTGCCGGCAGGATTCGGGTATGAATTGGGAGGCATGGCTCGCGAAGAAGCGGAAACAAGCAGCGGGACTACCGCCATCATCTTCCTGCTCTGCTTCGTGTTCGTTTATTTGTTGCTGAGCGCCCAATACGAAAGCTATATCCTGCCGTTGGCCGTATTGTTTTCCATCCCCTTCGGCCTGTTGGGAAGTTTCTTGTTTGTCAACGGAATGGGGTCATTGGGCAACATCCCCGCGCTCAAGATGATTTTGGGAACGATGTCCAACGATATTTACATGCAGATTGCCTTAATCATGCTGATGGGACTGCTGGCAAAGAACGCGATCCTGATTGTGGAGTTCGCCCTCGACCGGCGAAGGATGGGCATGAGCATATCCTGGGCCGCCGTCTTGGGAGCCGGCGCCCGTTTGCGCCCCATCTTGATGACCTCTCTGGCCATGATTATCGGTTTGCTCCCTCTGATGTTCGCCTTCGGCGTAGGGGCCCATGGAAACCGGACATTGGGATCCTCGGCCATCGGAGGCATGTTGATCGGCATGATTCTCCAGATTTTTATTGTCCCCGTGTTGTTCGTCGCGTTCCAGTACTTGCAAGAAAAAATCAAGCCTCTTGAATGGGATGACCTGGACAACAGCGACATGAACAGCGAAATTGAACAATACACGCAAAAGAAATGATTCGGATGAAAGCAAATAATATATTTTACATGATATGCGCGGCCGCTTTGTCGAGCGGTTGCCATATCTACAAGGCCTATGACCGCCCGGATGTCCTCACGGACGGTATTTACCGCGACCCGGCAGCCGAAGCGGGAACTCTTGCCGGCGACGACACGACAAACATGGCGAACCTGCCGTGGCAGGAGATTTTTACCGATCCGAAATTGCAGGCATTGATAGAAGAGGGCCTGGCGAACAATGTCGATATGCAGGCGGCCATCCTGCGGGTGGAAGAGGCGAAAACGCTGCTCGCGTCGGCCCGCCTGTCGTTCTTGCCGTCGATTAACCTGGCCCCGCAAGGGACCATCACGAAGATGGAGAACACCGGGTACGTGAAGGCTTACACGGCGGCGGCGGCGGCGAGCTGGGAAGTGGACCTGTTCGGCAAACTGCTGAACGCAAGCCGCGGCCAGAAAGCCGCATACCTGCAAAGCCAATACTCGCGGCAGGCCGTGCGTTCCCAGATCATCTGCGGAATCGCCAACGCCTATTACACGCTGCTGATGCTGGACCGCCAGGTGGAGATTACCACCGACATGGAAGTCGTATATTACGACAACGTCCGCGTGATGGAGGCCATGAAGGAGGCGGGGATGACCAACGAGGCCGCCGTGGCCCAGATACGCGCCGCGCACCACCAGGTGCAGGCCTCGCTGATTGACTTGAAGCGGCAGGTCAGGGAGCTGGAGAACTCGATCTCCACCTTGCTGGCGAAAGCCCCGCAGCCCGTTGACAGGGGCATTCTGGAAGAGCAGTCCTTGCCCGACAGCCTGGCCGTGGGCGTTCCGTTGCAGCTTCTGGAGAACCGTCCGGACGTGAAGATGGCCGAGATGGCCCTGGCAAGCGCGTATTACTCGACCAACCAGGCCCGCGCCGCCTTTTACCCGGGCGTGAACATCACGGCGACGGCCGGCTGGACGAACGGCTCGGGCGTGTCGATCGCCAATCCGGGACAATTCATGTTCCAGGCCCTGGCGTCGCTGGCGCAGCCGATTTTCAACCGGGGGAAACTGGTCTCGAACCTGAAAGTGACGAAGGCGGAAGAGGAGATAGCCAGGATGAACTACCAGCAGGCGATTCTCGAGGCAGGCAGGGAGGTGAGCGACGCCCTGCGCCTGTATGATTCCACCACCGAACGCCTCGTGCACGACCGCGAGCAGGTCTCGAACCTCGACAAGGCGGCCGATTACACGAAGTCGCTCTTCCAGGGCGGCGACGCGTCGTATTTGGAAATCCTGGCCGCGCACCAGAGTTACCTGAGCGCCCAACTGACGGAAGTGGCCGACAATGTCCAGCGGATGCAGGCGGTCGTCACGCTCTACAGCGCGCTGGGCGGAGGAAGAGAATAACCTTAAAAGATACAATTATGATTAGTCCTTTAGCTTATGTCGATGCGAACGCCGAACTGGGGAACAACGTCACCGTCCATCCGTTCGCTTACATAGACAAGAACGTCGTGATAGGCGACGACTGCGTCATCATGCCGCACGCCAACATCATGAGCGGGGCCCGGCTTGGAAAAAGGAACCGCGTCTTCAACGGCGCCGTCGTCGGGGCCGAACCGCAGGATTTCAAGTACAAGGGCGGCGACACGCTGCTCGTCGTAGGTGACGACAACGTCATCCGCGAGAACGCCGTCATCAACCGCGCCACGGCCGACGGCCAGACCCAAATAGGGAACGGCTGCTTCATCCACGAGGGCGTCCATATCTGCCATGACACGAAGGTGGGCAACCATTGCGTCATCGGTTACGGCAGCAAGATTTCCGGCAACTGCCTGATAGAAGACTGCGTCATCTTCGGCGGGAACATCCTCGTCAGCCAAGGCTGCAGGGTCGGCCGCTGGTCGATGATACAAACGGGCTGCCGCTTCCGCAAAGACGTGCCCCCGTATATCGTCGCGGCCAAAGAACCGACCTCCTACTACGGCGTGAACGCCTTCATCCTCGCGCACGAGGGCTTCGACGAGAAGATAATCAGGCACATCGGCCATGCGTACCGCATCCTCTTCCAGAGCAACGCCAGCACCTTCGACGCCTTGCTGATGATCCGCGACCAGGTCCCCATGAGCGACGAAATCGGGCACATCATCCAGTTCGTCGAATCCTCCAAGCTGGGAATCATCCGCATTTGAGGAAAGAAAAAACCGATTGTAGGCCGTAAATCCCGTTTCCGCCAGCCGGAAAACCCGATTTACGGCCTTAATTTTCATTTCCACCGGCCGGAAAATCAAATTTACGACCCTAAATTCCATTTCCAC
>CAYRFT010000072.1:0-7155 GCA_964423585.1 uncultured Parabacteroides sp.
TGATGCCGCCCTCTTCCAGTAGCCCCAACTTCCTCTCCTATGAGGCAGCTTTCATTCTTTTACGACAAGCCGGTTTCCTTCGGTGTGGCTGGCAAACTCAGGCGCGTACAGGCATTGAATGGTGCTGATGCCACCGCCGTATGCGCCATTTCGGGAGACGACGGCCGGATATTCCAATACGAACGTGCCTTGCGGCAGGTGTTCGATATAGATGTTCTCGGAGAGGTCTTTCGACGAGCGGTAATACCAGATGCCATCCCGGCATTGGCTGCCGGAAAGCGTTTGGACCGGTTCGAAACAACCGGCACGCAGGTCTTTCAGGAATACGTATTCCATGTCACGGTCGGAGCGGACTGTCAGGCGGACGATGACTTTGTCGCCCACCTTCAACGGCTGTTCTTCGGTTGCCGGACGAATCCCCTTCGTCCCCGATTCGTTGGTCTCCACGAACAGTTTCTTTTCCACATTCAATACGCCCTTTTGCTTTTCGACTTCCTCCAACGGGGCGAAGTATTGGATGTAGATGGACCCCCAGGCCGGTGCATTCCCGCTTTTCCGGATATGGACGACCGGGTTCTTCGCGGACGAGAGCCGGGAGATGTCCGGGTTTACCTTCAGATAGCCGGTGCCCGTTTCGCCGTCGGCCGTGCTCCAGGCAGCATCGTTCAGGCGGATATGGCAGACATTCGTTTCTTCTATCCATGAATTGCCTGTCAGCAACAAGGCGTAAATCGCATTCTGCGTTGCCGGGATCGACTCCCAGATTTGGGTTCGTTTCTGGTTCAGCAGCCATTGTTTCATGCGGTCTGCCTGTTCCTGATCGGGGTCTGCCTGTTGGAAGAGGGACATGATCAGGCAATGCGTTTCGATGGCGCTCCGGTTGGAAGCGGACGAGTTCCGGTTGTTGGCCCAATACATCCCTTTCTCGGCATGGAGGGTCGCCGTCTTCCGGAACCAATCCAAGATGTCCCGGGCCGTTTCCTTCTTCCCGTTTTGATACATGAGCCAGGCAATGGCGGCCCGGCCGTACAGCCCGTATTCTTTCCAGTTCGTCTCCGCCTGGCGGGTATAATGGCGGATGGCTTCCCGTGCCCCGCCCGATTCCGGAATATCCCGGTAGAAGGAGCGGACAAGCAAGTATTCGACCTGTTCGTCGGCAGGAATGGCGGAGGACCCCGTGCCCGATTCCGGCAGCCGCTCGTAATCTTCCTGTATGGAGCGGTCCAGGAAACGGAGCGCTTTCATCTGCATTTCCTTTTCCGCCTGGTTGTATTCTACCGCATTTAACTGGGTGAGCTGTGCCATGCCTTTCAGGATCTGCAAGGTGATATGCCGGCTGGCGGGCATCCCATCCATCCAACTCCAGCCCCCGTTGGGAAGTTGTTGTTTGAGCAATTGCTGCAAGGCTTCTTCCCGTACTTGCGAAGTCCGGTTGGCATCGAACAGCAGTTGCAGGCGTTGCTTCTGTTCGGTCTCGTTGGCGGCATCCATCACCCAGGGCGTTTCTTCCAGCAAGACCGTTTTCAATTCTTCGTTCTTTTCCAAGTTGGAAAGAAGCGTTTCCGCATTCTCCCCGGCGGCTTTCCAGCGGTCGATTGCTTGCTTGATGCGCGGATGGGCCTGGGCCATATAGGCCGACAGGGTATGGCTGTAATAAACGCTGAACCAAGACAGGATGTCTTCTTGCTTCGGCTCGTTTAACGTTGACAAGGCCTGTACGGCATACCAGATCGGATTGCCGCTGGCTTCGATGGTGATCCGATACGGGTTCGCGACCGCTTGCTTCGGGAGCCTGATGGCCGTTTCCTCCTCGTCGGTCAGATAGAAAGGAATGCTTTCCGTAATCAATGTCTGATTCGGGAGAACGGGCAGGAGGTGCTGTTCACCGTCACTGCCGGCTGCGCCGGTTGCCCGGACACGACAGCCCAGTACCCCCATTTTGTCCCACTCTTCCACCCGGAAGTTCCATTGCACGGCCCCGGTCTCATCGGCTGTCAAAGAGAACGGTTTCTCCATCTGCAACAGGATTTCTTCGGTTTCAGGATTAAATAATTCCAACTTGGCATTTCCTTGGATGGCCTCCGCCGTTTGGTTGATGATTTGTGCCGAGATGACGGCTTCGTCCCCGTTTCGCAAGAAGCGGGGCAAATTCGGGGAAATCATGATCGGCTTGTTGGATACGGCTTCTTTCGACAAATACCCGTATTTCATGTCTTCCGTGTGCGCCAACAACTGCAGCTTCCAAGACGTGTTGCTTTCCGGCACGGTGAAGCTGAAGGAAACATGGCCGGTTTCATCCGTTTGCAATACCGGATAGAAGAAAGCCGTTTCGGCAAAGTTCTTCCGCATGAAGACGGCAGACGGGGCGGACTCCGGAATCTCTTCTTCGGCCATGGCCGCATCTTCGGCTGTCGCTTCCGGCTCGCTCAGCACGGCATCATCTTCTGTCATCATATCCAAGACTTCTACGGCCTTGCTTTCAGATGGCTCCTTGGCACTGCGCAGCATCAATCCTCCTGTCAATGATTTTTCCGATGAGGCATAGAATCGTATATTCTTCCACAGCATCTCGGCCCATGCCCGGTACATCTGGTCATAGCCGTAAGCAGGCACATCTTGCAAAGACAGTATTGCATGCCGCGAGCAGTACTCCGGGAAACGGTTTCCTGTCTGGAAATAGTGCATCCAAAGGGATACGCCCCGTCGTGGGGTGAAATGCCAACGGGATGGCAGTATCTGATCCAAAGAAGCATCATACATGCTTGCCAGGACTTCGGCTTGGGCTGCCAGGGAATCGGCATCTGTCAGACGGAACTTCCAGCTCTCCAGGCTTCCCGGCAATATGCGGTCCCGGAAAGTCTCCGTTTGGAAAGCCAGTTCTCGTTCCGGCTCTTTTTTCACGATGGAGCAACTGTTGGTCCACAACTCACCGCCTTTGACGAAAGAGAAAGATGCCGTCATCCCTTCGCCATACGATTCCCGGTACAATACCGGGAATGCCCGTTTCTCGTTCCGCATGGTGACAAGTTCCCGGTGGATGCGGGTCCCGTTGGCCGCAAACAGTTCGTACACGACATAAGCCGGACTTTCGGAAGTGCCGAAATGCACGTCGATTGTTTCTCCCGGGAGAGCTTCATAACGCCTTTCAGGCATCCAGGAGGGTATGTATGCCGGCATGCGGCGATCTTGCAGGCTGTATAGGACGAAATCGCTTTCTGCTTTTACTTTGACCCCTTTCTGATCCGTCGAATGGACTTGCAAGCGGTACTGCCCGGGTGCCAGATTCCTGAAAGCGTCAGTGAGGATTTGTTCGGTAGAGAAAGAGCCGGCCGCCAAGATCGAATCGGCCTCGCAAGTGGCAGAGCCGCTTCTCGGGTCTTTCTTTTCCGTCAGTTTATAGAGGGCATAGGAACCCTGTGCCTTTACCTTTTCCCCGTTGAGGGTTCGGGCGATGACTTTCGCCTCCGCTTTTTCCTTCTCCAACCAGTGGTCGATCTGGAGAGAGAGCACGATACCGGCATCTCCGGCGGAGAATATATATGCCGTTTCTTGTGTTTCGCCTTTGCTGTCGGTCAGGCGTGCCTTCACTTCATACGACTGGCAGACGGGGCGGTCGGAACCGGCCTGTTCTCTCTTGGGGACAAAGGCGAACCGGAACTTTCCCTTTTGATTGACATCCGCTGTCCCTTGGGCCACCTGTTCGTAAGTATGATTATATGGGTCAGGCATGTAATCCCGTAGCCAGAACGGACGGCGGGTGATGACCCATTCGACTTTTCCTTTTTGCAACGCTGCGCCGGAGAACGATTCGGCTTTTCCTTGTATTTGGATTTCGTTTCCGAAAGTCACTTCTTCTTTTATGGGTTCGATCTCCAGGCGGAACGACGGGCGTTTGTATTCTTCTACCCGGAAAGAAACGGAGGCCCTGTTCGTTACCAGCACGAAGTTTCCGTTCAAGCTCTGTCGGGGCAAGGTAAATTCTCCGTGGAAAGAACCGAATGCGTTGGTCGTAAATTCTTTTCGGGCAATTTCCTTATAGTTGGCATCCCGCAGGGAAACCGTGACCGTTTCTCCTTCGCTGGCGGCAAGCCGCTTTTTATCGTCGGCATAGACGATGCCTTTGAAGGCGACCGTTTGCCCCGGGCGGTAGATGCTCCGGTCGGTAAACAGGGAAACATACGTTTGGGATCCGTCGTCCGCCGTCTGCCGGTAGGAAGGGGAGAGGCCTGTCAGCAGGGAAGCCGTATCCCCGGGCAGGACCGGGCGGACGGCATCTATTTGCTTCCGCTCCTTTACGGAAAGCGAAGCGAAGCCGTTTGAATCGGTCCTGACCGTCGCCAGCTCTTTTGCTTCCCATTGCATGGTGGTGTTGTAACAGACCACCGGAATGCCAGCCAGCGGTTTCCCGCTTTCAAAGTCGGTGACAAACACTTCCTGTATGCCTTCCGCGTCCGGACGGCAGGCAAGGGACAGCCGGCTGACGCTGAACGGGGCGCGGGCTGTCAGGCTTTTGTCGGATGCCGACGACACTTCATACATGAACAATCCTGTCTGTTCCATCGGAATGACCAAGGTCGTGTCTTTTGTCAGCAGGGGAGAGGCCTCGGGCAAGCGGACGGTCATCCCTTTGACGAGCTTCCCGGAGCAGGACGCATTGTCTTTGTTCCGTAAGGCCGCCACCGCGGCCGACTTGTTTTGGAACACTTTCACCTTGAGTTCTGCCACGTTATTGTAGCGGATCTTGAGTTCCAGCCCTTTCCCCGGGTAAACCTGGCTCTTGTGCCGGACTTGGATGGAGGCCTGTTCCATCCGCTTGATGGCGTTCCGGAACTCATTGGCACGGGGATAAGAGGCGTATGTCCGCGCCTGTTGGCGGCAGAACTCGTAAACCGTTTGCCGCACCGAGTCCTGCCGGGCATTGTCCGGGTAATGATACGGCTCGTCCTGCATCCAGTCCAAACGCCGCAGTTGTATCTCCAGCCGGGATTCCGGGTCCGCCGCGCCTGCCAGCAAGGAATCGAGCGATTGCTTGTACGCGCTTCTTGTTATTCCTTTTCCCCGGTACCGGTGCTGCCAATAATCCAACGCCACCAAGGTCTCGGCTTTCGGGTTCGGCTGCGTCTTGCGGAATTGCAGCCAGGCCTGGTAATAGCGGTCGATGCGGCCGTAGTCGGTTTGCAGGTCGATGGCCCGTTGCAGCAGGAAGTCGTACAATGTGGGGCGCAGCGTCCGCGCGTCTTTCCCCTGTTCCATCACGTCGGCAAAGGCGGCGGCAGGCGTGTCCTGGAGCGTCCGGGCCGGCGACAGGGAAAGGTCCAGCTCTTCGGTTATCTTTTCTGCAAACAGGTTGGATGTCCATTCGCGTATGTCTTCCGGCACGTATCCCTGCAACGGCGTGCGGCGGATTATCCAGCCGTTCTGGTTATAATACGACTGGTACATTTCGGCCAGCAGCGAATGCAACAGGGAAACGGCGGCCGTGTCGTCGGTCTGCCGGGTGTATTCGTCGGCCTCCCGGATCAGGTCGGGAAACCTGTCCGCGTCTTTTTCCAGCTCTTCATTCATTTTCTGCACAAGGGCCCGGATGACTTCCGACGGGCTTTTGCCTTCCGGGACGGACAATTCGGGGTTCGTCTCTTGGCGGGCGGCCGCATGATACGCGGTCAAGACGGCCACGGGGATTAACAGGACGGAAATAATAAATGCTCTTGTCTTCATGTGTCGTATTTTTTTTGATGATTCCGTATGTATGTCAGGAAAGTGCAGGGATAGGCGTTCTTCCCGTCCGCCGGGAATGCCTGCCTGTCCGCCTCTTCCCATAAATCCCAGTCCACTGCCGGAAAGAAAGCGTCGGCATCTTCAAACGCATGGTGGACGCGCGTGATATACATTTTCCCGGCGATGTCCAACGCCTGGCGATAGACCAAGGCGCCCCCGATGATGAATATCTCGTCTTCCTTTCCGCACAAATCCAATGCCTCGCGCATGGACTTGCAGGCGAGGCAGCCGGCAAACCCCGCCGCGGGGAGGGAGGTGAGTACTATGTTCTTGCGGTTGGGCAGCGGGCCGTTGGGCAGCGACTCGAACGTCTTCCTCCCCATGATGACGGCGTGGCCGGTGGTCAGTTCCTTGAAATGCCTCATGTCGGCGGGCAAGTGCCACAGGAGCTGCCCGTCCTTGCCGATGGCGTTGTTCTCGGCGATGGCGGCGATAATGGAAATAAGGCTCATGGCTGTCGTGTTCTTATGCGGTCAGACGGCGACGACCCCTTTGATATGCGGGTGCGGGTCGTAGCCGGTCAAATGAAAGTCTTCATATCGGAAACCGAAGATGCTTTTGACATCCGGGTTCAGCTCCATGCGCGGCAGCGGGCGGGGTTCGCGCGTCAGTTGGAGTTTCACCTGTTCCAGGTGGTTGGAATAGATGTGCGCGTCGCCCAACGTATGCACGAAGTCGCCCGCCTTCAGCCCGGTCACCTGCGCGGTCATCTGCAACAGCAGGGCGTAGGAGGCGATGTTGAACGGGACCCCCAGGAAGATGTCGGCGCTGCGCTGGTACATTTGCAGGCTCAGCCTTCCGTCCGCCACGTAGAACTGGAAGAAGGCGTGGCAGGGCGGCAGGTTCATGTTTCCCAAATCCCCCACGTTCCAGGCGCTGACGATGATGCGGCGGGAGTCGGGGTCGTGCCTGATGGTCTCGACGGCTTCGCTGATCTGGTCGATCGTCCCTCCTTTGTAATCGGGCCAGGAACGCCATTGGTAACCGTAGATGTGTCCCAGGTCCCCGTCCGGCCCGGCCCATTCGTTCCATATCCGCACGCCGTTTTCTTGCAGGTACTTTACGTTGGTGTCGCCTTTCAGGAACCAGAGCAGCTCGTGGATGATGGATTTCAGGTGGAGCCGTTTCGTTGTCAGCAGCGGGAAGCCGTCTTCCAGGTTGAAGCGCATCTGGTGGCCGAAGATGCTGGTCGTGCCCGTGCCGGTGCGGTCTTCTTTATGGACGCCTTCTGCCAGCACGCGGTTGAGCAAATCGAGATATTGTTTCATTCTGTTCTGTTCTGTCTGTTTTCCTGCTTGGTGGGCAAAGATAGCATTTATTTCCGTATCCCCGGGCAGGATTTTGTGCTCATTCTCCAGAAGAAGCACCGTTGACTCC
>CAYRFT010000073.1:0-7117 GCA_964423585.1 uncultured Parabacteroides sp.
GGAAAAAACGGACGAAAGTTGCGGTCCTCCCCGCTCCCCGTCGGATAAAAATCCTATCTTTGCAACTGTCGATGACAAGGAAATCTCAATTCAAAACAATGACGATATGAATACACGGATCATGTTTTTTTGCCTGGGCTGCCTCCTGTTGGCAAGCTGCGGGGAACGCGGACGGAAGTACTCGATAAAAGGGACTTTGCCCTCCGCGAAATACGACGGGGAATGGATATACCTCGTGCCGATGGAAAACGCGGCGGGGCGGGTGGATTCCGCGAAGATATCCGATGCCTCCTTTTCCTTTTCCGGGGAAGGGGAGGAAGTGAGGGTGCTGCGCATGCGCCCCGTGCTGCGCCTCCGCATCCAGGAACTTTTGGTCGTGACGGAGCCGGGCACCATACGGGTGAAAGCCGATTCCATCGGTTCGGTGACGGGCACTCCGCAGAACGACTCGCTCCAGGCCTGGAAAGAGGGGCGCGAGAAGAGGCAGGAAACCTACCGCCATATCCGGAGCGGGCTGCGGAGCGCCGCCGGGAAAGATTCCCTCCTCCTCGCACGGACACGCGACAGCCTGGTACGGCAGGAGCACGAGGCGAACATCCTCTTCCTGAAGGGACAGGGGCACAGCACGCTGGGAATCTTCATGCGGAGGATGCTCTTCAACTCCCTGACGAAAGAAGAACGGAAACAACTGAATGAAAGTTTGCCGAAGAAAATACATTGAACCGGCGGCGGCAGGAACCGGCGCGCTGGTGCTGTTCCTCTTCTTCTTCCGGGTGCTGCCCTACCATCTGTTCCATCGGGAGCAGACGCAGCTCTTCCTGCTTGCCGACGAGACGCTTGCCGAATACGGGAGGCATCCGGCGGCGCTGGCCCGCCTGTCGGGAGACTTCCTCACGCAGTTCTTCTATTACGAAGGGGCAGGGCCGGCCATCATGGCGGCCGTGCTGCTGCTTTGGGGCGCGACGGTGTTCCGCCTGCTGCTCCCTTGCATGGGGCGGCTGGCATGGATCCCGGCGGTGCTGGCGACGGCATGGGAGGCGGGGAGGCAGTGCGGCCTGGATTATCCCCTGTCCGGGACGATTTCCCTGACAGGCATCGGGTGTGTCCTGCTGCTTTGCCGCCGGTGCATCCGCCATTCGCGGAAATGGGGATTGGCGGCAAGCGTGCCGCTGCTGCTTGCCGGCTATTGGCTGTCCGGCTGCGGCGACTGGTCGTCGAAATGGTACGGCACGCCCGACTTGGACCGCGAACGTCTCCTGGCATTGGACTCGGAGCTGTATTTCGGCCGCCGGGAGAAGCTCCGGGAACTGTTGGACGACGGGGAATACCGCTCGCCGTTCGCCACCTATTGCCATAATCTGCTGAACGCCCGCGAGGGGCAGCTCCCCGACCGGCTGATGGATTTTTACCAGCCGTCGTCCATAGGGCTGTTCCCGCCCATAGTCTCCAGCTCCACCTACCTTGCCATCTATGCGGCCAATGAAGTCTGGTTCGAGTTGGGCGACATGACGATGGCTGAACATGCCGCCATGCTGGGCATGATCTTTTCCCCGCGCCATACCGGGGCGAGGGCCGTCAAGCGTCTGGCGGAAATCAACTTGATCAACGGGGACGAGGCGGCGGCGATGAAGTACCTGCGCCTCCTCCAAAAGACGATATGCTACCGGGGCTGGGCGGAAAAGCGCATCCCCGGCAGGCAGACGCCCGACATACGGCAGTGGCTGGAACGGAAACGGCTCCTGCTGCCCGTGGCGGATACCCTGCGTTCGGCGGCGGACGCGCCGCTTTCCCTCCGCCAGCTCCTCCATGCCAACCCGGAGAACAGGATGGCCTGCGACTATCTCCTGTGCTTCGACCTGCTGAACAAGAATATCGGCACTTTCGCCCGCGATTACCAAGAGTTTGCCGCCGACCGGACACCCTCCGGTCTGTATGCCGAGGGGCTGCTTGTCTATCTGGCGGGGAGCGGGGCTTCGGCGGAAGAAGTGAAGAAATGGAACATTCCGCCCCGGATGACGGAGGACTTCAGCAAATACACCCGGCTGTACGAGGCGAACGGCGGCAACGGGACTTCCCTGCAAGCCGAATACGGGAAAACCTATTGGTTCTATTTCCATTATGCCACGATGAAGAAAAAGGAGAATAACCCATGACAAGAATGATGAACAGGAGGAAATACATGCGGATCGTCGCGGGGCTGCTGCTGTGCGGGCTGTGTGCGTGTGCGCCCCGTCCGGAATCCGTGCAACCCGCAGGCAGGCCGCCGGTAATCTACCCGGAATACCGGGACGTGACCGTTCCCTGCAACGTGGCTCCTTTGAATTTCCTCTTGCGGGACGAGGGGACGGATGCGTTGTGCGTCCTTGTAAAGGGAACGACGGACAGCCTGCTGGTAAACACGCGGGGCTGTAAGGCCGTGTTCCCTTTGAAAGCCTGGCATGAATTGCTGGAAGCGGAGAAGGGACATGCGCTGGAAGTGACGGTCACGGCCCGTACCGGCGGCCGTTGGCTGCGTTATCCTCCGTTCACGTGGCAGGTGGCGGCGGATAAGATCGACGCATACGTCAGCTACCGACTGATAGAACCCGGCTACGAGGTGTGGAGCGCCTTGCAGATACGCGAGCGTTGCATCGAGAATTTCGACGAGCGCATCCTGGCCGACAACAGCCGGACCGGAGACAAGTGCATGAACTGCCACGTGCACGGAGGCAACAGCGGCGACCTTTCGCTGTTCCATCTCCGGGGCGAGGGAGGGGGAACCATCCTGAACCGCGGCGGCAAGCTCCGCAAGCTGGCCTTGAAGAACGAACGGATGGCAGCCGCTGCCGTCTATGGGGATTTCCATCCCGGCGGGCGATACGGCGTGTTCTCGTCCAACGTGATTGTTCCCGTATTCCATACGATAGGCAACCGCCGTATGGAAGTCTATGACAGTGTCTCCGACTTGGCTGTCGCCGATTTCGACGGGAACCGGATGATCCTGTCCCCGCTCACGGCGGATTCCACGGTGCTGGAAACTTTCCCTACTTTCTCCGCCGACGGGAAATGGATCTATTACTGTTCGGCTCCCGCCCTTTCCCAGCCCGACAGCACACGACAGTTGCACTACTCGCTTTGCCGCATCGCCTTCGATGCCGATAGCGGGACATGGGGCAACCGCGCGGACACCCTTTGGAATGCCCGGACGGAAAAGGGTTCCGTCTGCCATCCGAAGGCTTCGCCCGACGGGCGTTACCTGCTCTATACCGTTGCCGATTACGGGACATTCCCCATCTGGCACCGGGAGACGGACTTGCGGCTGATGGATTTGCGGACGGGAGCCGTGGACTCGCTGGCGGCGGTCAACTCCGACCGCTCGGACACGTACCATAGCTGGTCGTCCGGCAGCCGTTGGTTCGCTTTTGCCAGCAAGCGGGGCGACGGGCAGTACGGGCGGATTTATTTCGCCTATATAGATGCGGAGGGAAAGGCGCACAAGCCTTTTGCGCTGCCCCAGTCGGATCCCGAAAAAGACGATTTGACATTGAAGTCCTATAACATACCCGATTTGTCGGCCACGCCCGTCCCGTTTGACGCCTCTTCCGTCGAGCGGCTGTACAGGCAACCGGAAGCGGAATCTTTCGAATGACGGGAAAGAGCGGCAAGCGGTGAATATAAATATCCATGCTATGAAGATATTCCTGAAAAAGAATTGGAAGGCGGGGCTGTCGATACTTTTCGGCGCGGCGGCAGTCCTCTTTTGGGGACGTGTGTACCCGGCGCATCTTGCCTATCAGGAGCAGTTCCAGCTTTTCCTCTTCGATGCCGGTTACTGGCAGGAGCGGATGGCTGTTCCCGGCGGGCTGGCCGATTATGTCGCCGAGTTCCTGACGCAGTTCTATTATCACGTATGGGCGGGAGCCTGCATCCTCGCTTTTCTGTACGTGCTGTTGCAGCGGCTGGTCTGGAAACTGGCAAAGGAGCAGGGAACCGCCGACGTATATTATCCGCTGAGCTTCCTGCCCTTGCTGGTCTTGTGGCATTTCATGGGCGACGAACACGCGATGCTGTCGTTCGCCGTGGCATTGGCGATGGTGCTGTCGGCAGCATGCCTGTATGCCGGTTTGAAGGGGAAACGGCAGCGTGCCGCTTATGTCCTGATTGCCCTTCCGCTGCTTTACTGGGCGGCAGGTGCGGCGCATTTCATCTTCATGGCCTGGGTGATTGTGCGCGAGTTCCGGCAGATGCGCCTCGAAGAAAGAGACTTTTGGAGCAGTGCCGGAGTGGCACTGTGTATCGCATTGTGGGGCATCGCCTGCCCGCTGCTGGCAAGCGTATGGGTGCAATATCCCCTCTACCGCCTGATGGCAGGGATCGGATATTACCGCTTCCCGGCAGTGATTCCCCGGACAGAGACAGGGCTTGCCGTGTTGCTGGCGGCCTTTCCCTTTCTGTCGGCCGCTTTGCCCGCCTTGAAGAAGAGGCAGGTTTTTTACGGGGCCTTGCAGACGGCGGCGGTGGCCTTGGCCGGTTATTATTATGTCGCGGACGGCTGCGATATGGATAAGGAGGAGGCGATGGCGTATGATCAGTTAGTGCGGAACAAGCAATGGCGGGAGATTATAAAAAAGGCGGAAAAGAAGTCGCCGTCTTCGCCTCTCGGCGTGACCTGCCTGAACCTCGCCTTGGGGATGACCGGGCAGATGGGCGACCGCATGTTCGAGTTTTACCAGAACGGGACGGAAGGGCTGCTGCCGGAGTTCCGCCGTGATTTTGCGTCTCCTTTGCCCGCCGGAGAGGCTTATTATCATTTAGGAATGATCAATACGGCACAGCGTTTCGCGTTCGAGGCGATGGAAGCCATCCCGAACTTCAACAAAAGCGGCCGCTGCTTCAAGCGTCTGGCGGAAACCAATCTGATCAACGGGCAGTACGAGGTGGCCGCCAGATACCTGCGTGTGCTGAAGAAGACCCTTTTCTACAGGGACTGGGCGGAGGAGACGATGGCCTGCCTGCACGACGAAGGGAAAATCAACGCCCACAAGGAGTGGGGACGGCTGCGGCAGGTGCGCTATACGGAGGATTTCCTGTTCAACGACCGGGAGACAGACATCATGTTAGGTATGCTGTACCAGCATGACCACCGGAACCGGATGGCATTCGAATACATGCTGGCATACGTCCTGCAACAACGTGATCTGGAACGTTTCATGAAATACTATCCGTTAGGCAAGCATGCCGGTTACGACCACATCCCCCGCAGCTATCAGGAAGCACTGGTATATGTATGGATACAGACGCACAAGAACTTCAAGGACATGCCGTGGAACATCTCGCCCCAAGTGATGCGGGACGTGGCGGAATTTGCACGGATCTATACCTCGCAGCCGAATGCCCGGCAATTGTTGCAGGCACGCTTCGGCAATACTTATTGGTACTATATGTTTCTAAAAAGCAAGACGACAAGATAAAATGACGAAGAATATAGCTGTTTTCATGATGGCTGCCGGATGGCTCGCCGCTTGCAGCCGCCCGGTGGCTTCTCCGGAGAAGGTGGATGAATGGCCGGATATCTATCCCGACTATATCGGCGTGACTGTCCCTGCGACCATCGCGCCCATGAATTTCAACTGCACGGGCGGAGAATACGATCGTGTGGACGTGACCGTGACCGGGGGAAACACCGGCGAAATACATATTAATGATAAGATAGTATCATTCCCGAAGAAGGCGTGGCGGGAGCTTTTGGAGGCGAACAAGGGCGACAGCCTTTTGTTTACGGTATGTGTCCGGGAAAAGGGCGGATGGAAGCAATACCGTCCTTTCCCCATGTATGTCAGCCCGCATCCGATAGATTACGGAGTGGTGTACCGCAGGCTGGCTCCCGGATACGAAGTATATAGCAAGATGGGCATTTACGAGCGCGACCTTTCTTCATTCGAGGAGCGTCCCCTGCTGGAGAATACCCTTGTGCCGGGCATGTGCCTGAATTGCCATGCCTTCAACCGGACCGACCCGGACCGACTGAGCCTGCATATCCGGGGAGAGCACGGAGGCACCTGGCTGCAAATGGACGGGAAACATGAGATACTGGATACGAAGACGGATTCCACGCTCTCGGCATGCGTGTACCCTTATTGGCATCCGAGCGGGAACTACATTGCCTATTCCGTCAACAACACGCGCCAGTCTTTTCATGCCGTGAAGGAGGAACGTGTGGAAGTGATCGACCTGGAATCGGATGTGGTGGTATTCCATCCCGCGACGCACGAGCTTTTGCTGTCTCCCCTGCTCCGGAAGAAAGAGGTATTCGAGACGTTTCCCGCCTTCTCGGCAGACGGGCGCAAGCTCTACTTCTGTGCCGCGGAAGCCAAGCCGATACCGGCAGGATACAAGGAGATACGCTATAGCTTGTGCAGCGTGGACTTCCATCCGGAGGACGGGACATTCGGAGAGAAGATAGACACGCTGGTGGATGCGGCCGCCCTGAATAAAAGCGTCTCTTTCCCGAGGCCCTCGTATGACGGCCGGCGCCTCATGTTCACGTTGTCGGATTACGGCAACTTCTCCATCTGGCACAAGGAAGCCGATTTGTGGCTGCTGGACTTGCAAGACGGCAGCATGCGCCCTGTGGAAGAGGTGAACAGCGACGACACGGAAAGTTTCCACAACTGGAGCGGCAACTCCCGCTGGTTCGTGTTCAGCAGCCGACGGGGGGACGGGCTTTACACCCGCCTGTACCTGGCAAGCATGGACGAGGACGGGGTGGCGGGCAAGCCGTTCCTGCTCCCCCAGGAAAACCCGCGGGAATATTACGACCGCCTGCTCTATTCGTACAATGTCCCCGATTTCACAAACAGGCCGGTAAAGCTGGACCACCGGAAAGCGGAACGGGAGATTGTCTCGAAGAAGCGCGTCCCGGTCAAAGTCAGATGACGGGTTCCCCGCATCGCGCTTTTTACGGGAAACCGGTGCTTTTGCATTTCCGGTTTTCTTGCGTATATTCGCATTGAAACAAACGGGAGCCGCCCCGGCGCGACCCGTCCCGAAAGATTTTCCCCTACACATAGAACCAAATTCCCTTATAGGACACGTGAAACTGTCCTATAAGACAGTTCGTCCTTTCCTATAAGAGAGT
>CAYRFT010000074.1:0-7114 GCA_964423585.1 uncultured Parabacteroides sp.
CGGGATGAAATCTTTTGCCTGAAAAGGCGGCCTGTTGTATTGGGGAAGAGGGAGGCATTTTCCAAGGATGCCCTTGACTCTTGCCTACGGAATCAGATTGTGCTTCTTGAATACGGTGTGGATGGCTTCCAATGCGCGATCCAGCTGTTCTTGTGTGTGGGTTGCCATTATTGAGAAACGAATCAATGTGTCTTCGGGGGCAACTCCCGGGGAAACGACCGGATTTACAAAAATACCGGCATCAAACAATTCTTTGACAATTAAGAATGTCAGGTTGTTGTCACGGACGAACAACGGGATAATCGGGGTTTCGGTATGGCCGATTTCGCATCCCATGTTGCGGAAACCGTCCAGCGCATAATGAGTCAGTTTCCATAAATGCTCGATACGTTCCGGTTCGTTCAACATAATGTCAAGGCCCGCGTTGGCAGCAGCCGTGGCGGCCGGAGTGTTGCTGGCACTGAAAATGTAAGAACGTGAGTTATGGCGCAAATAATTGATGGTGTCCTTGTCCGAAGCAATGAACCCGCCGATAGAAGCCAACGACTTGCTGAAAGTGCCCATGATCAGATCGACATCGTCTGTCACACCGAAGTGGTTGCAAGTACCGCGTCCGTGATCACCCAATACGCCAATGCTATGCGCTTCGTCCACCATGATGCTGGCATTGTACTTCTTGGCCAGGGCCACGATTTCGGGCAATTTGGCGATGTCGCCTTCCATGCTGAAAACGCCGTCCATCACGATCAGTTTGATTTTGTCGGGATTGCACTTCTGAAGTTGTTTTTCCAACGACTCCATGTCATTGTGCTTATATTTCAACTTGGTAGAGAAAGACAACCGGTGCCCTTCGATGATAGAAGCGTGGTCCAATTCATCCCACAAGATGTAGTCTTCGCGGCCTGTCAAACAAGAAACCACTCCCAAGTTGACTTGAAAACCGGTTGAATACACGATCGCGTCCTCTTTTCCGACGAAATCGGCCAAACGTTTTTCTAATTGGACATGCAAGTCTAATGTCCCGTTCAAGAAACGTGAGCCCGCACAACCTGTGCCATATTTTTTAATGGCCTCGATAGCCGCTTCTTTCACCTTCGGATGGTTGGTTAATCCCAAATAGGCATTGGAACCGAACATCAATACTTTCTTGCCGTTGATGGTAACTTCGGTATCCTGATCGCTTTCAATCATTCTGAAATACGGATAGATACCGGCAGCCTTGGCTCGCTGCGGCGCGTCATACTTAGCCAGTTTCTCTTGTAATAGTTTCATGTTTAATAAAAAGAATTTTGTTTCCTTTATCTTCCCAAATGTTTCTTTGAAAGAACCTTTTGATTAAATCCGCTCTTTGTTTCACCTCTTTATCAGTCGCAAAAGTAGTAATTTTTTTACTTCTTCAACCTAAATGTCTCAAAAGTTTTGCCAAAAACATTATTTTTGCTGTTGAAATATCGTGAAATTTCGAAAAAGCAGATTAAATGAGGGTGCAGGCAATAATCAACCCTATATCCGGGGTTGGATCAAAACGGAAGGTCCCGAAGATGATAGAAGAGATGTGTGCGGATGCCGGCTATGATTTGTCGCTATCGTTTACAGAATATGCCGGGCATGCGAGTTTTATCGCCCGTCGGGAAATCGAGAGAGGAGTTGATTGCATAATCGCTGTAGGAGGAGATGGGACGGTCAATGAAATAGCCCGTTCGATGATTCATACGAATGCGACGTTGGGGATCATTCCTATGGGCTCAGGGAATGGATTGGCTCGCGAACTGCATATCCCGATGGCTCCGAAGAAAGCTTTGGAAGTGATTAGCCGGGGAGAAAAAACGGTTATCGACTGTTGCCGGGCGAACGATCGTGCATTCTTTTGCACGTGCGGCATCGGTTTCGATGCAACCGTCAGCCAGAAGTTTGCGGGAGAGAAGCGGCGCGGTTCTCTTACTTATATAAGGAATGCAGTAGAAGAATATTTGAACTATAAGCCGGAAGTGTATGATTTGCTGATAGACAATTGCCAAGTGAAGGAAAAGGCTTTTCTGGTGGCCTGCGGCAATGCTTCGCAATATGGGAATAATGCTTATATCGCCCCGCATGCCAACATACAGGATGGACAAATGGATGTGACGATTCTTTCTCCGTTCACTCCGATTGACATACCGGCTTTGGCTATCCAGTTATTTGCCAGACAGATTGACAAGAACAGCAAAATCAAGACAATGAAGGCCCATTCGTTATCAATCATCCGGAATCATCCGGGGGTAATGCATTTGGATGGAGAACCCGTCATGGCTGATAGCCGGATTGACATTACCATGATACCGCGTTCCTTAAAGGTATTTGCATCGGAAACCGTTCCTTTCCATAAGGAAGTGCATGAATTTTTCGGGGGAATATCGCGTTTTATGGATAAACGGTTTCACTTCATTTCCCGTTGACAAGCCGGGAGTCATCGGGCGTATTTTCTAATTATTGTCAAAACGGATCCTCTGAACGGATTGTTTTCAAGGCGGATCGATTATTATCAAAGATGAATGAGTATATTTGCAAACAAACAATATAAATACGAATGAAATACAATACACAAGAAAAGCGATTGGCTTTACCCGAATATGGCCGTAATATCCAGAATATGGTGGATTACTGCGTGACGATAGAAGACCGGGAAGAAAGAAAACGATGTGCGAATTCCATTATTAATGTGATGGGGAATATGTTCCCTCATTTGCGGGATGTGAACGACTTCAAACATATCTTATGGGATCATTTGGCCATCATGTCCGATTTTAAGTTGGACATAGACTATCCGTATGAAATAGTGAAAAAGGAAGAGCTTTATACACGTCCTGCCCGGATTCCTTATGATAATTCCCGGATTCGTTACCGGCATTATGGCAAGACGCTGGAACTGATGATCCAAAAAGCCGCCGAATATCCGGAAGGGCCGGAAAAGAACCAGTTGGTAAGGCAACTGGCTACCCAGATGAAGAAATCTTTCCTGACCTGGAACAAGGAAAGCGTGGACGACCGGAAGATCTTCAAAGACTTGGCTGAATTGTCGGGAGGGAAAATCGTGTTGGACGAGGAAGTGCACAAATTAGCCGAAAGCCGTGAAATCTTGGCACGGAGCAAGAAGAACAATTTCCCAAGGAAAAACAGATGAGTTCGTTTGTCATAGAAGGTGAACATAAATTGTCGGGTGAAATCACACCGCAAGGCGCGAAGAATGAAGCATTGGAAGTGATTTGCGCCGTATTGCTTACCCCTGAAAAGGTCACGATACGCAATATTCCGGATATACTGGATGTGAATATTCTGATCCGGCTTTTACGGGATATGCGTGTAAAGGTGGAACGCCCGGCTGTCGGTACTTACACTTTCCAGGCAGATGACATTGATTTGGAATATTTGCAGACCGAAGAGTTCTTGCGGAAAAGCACCTCTTTGCGGGGGTCGGTCATGGTGATAGGACCTTTGGTCGCCCGCTTTGGCAAGGCCGTGGTCCCGAAGCCCGGAGGGGATAAGATCGGACGTCGGCGCTTGGATACGCATCTTGTCGGCATTCAGAAGCTCGGTGCCACCTTCACGTATGATCCGGATCGACGGGCGTATGAAGTGACCGCCGGACAGTTGAGAGGCGCATATATGTTATTGGATGAAGCATCCGTAACGGGCACTGCGAATATTTTGATGGCGGCCGTGTTGGCAGAAGGGAAGACTACCATTTATAATGCCGCCTGCGAACCGTATTTGCAGCAGTTGTCTGCCATGCTGAACCGGATGGGCGCGCGGATCTCAGGGGTCGGTTCGAATTTGTTGACGATTGAAGGTGTCCGCGAATTGCATGGAACCGAACATACGATATTGCCGGACATGATCGAGGTCGGGAGCTTTATCGGGATGGCGGCCATGACAGGTTCGGACATCCTGATCAAGAATACGGGATATGATAAGTTGGGTATCATACCGGATGCCTTTCGCCGCTTGGGCATTACCGTTGAACAGCAGGGTGACGATATCCATATTCCTACGCATGATTCTTATGAGATTGATACCTTCTTGGACGGCTCCATCATGACGATAGCGGATGCCCCCTGGCCGGGCCTGACACCTGATTTGCTGAGTGTCTTTTTGGTGGTCGCGACACATGCGGTTGGAAGTGTGTTGATTCATCAGAAGATGTTCGAGAGCCGGTTGTTCTTTGTTGACAAGTTGATTGACATGGGCGCGCAAATTATTTTATGCGATCCGCACCGGGCGACGGTGATCGGTTTGGGCAGCCGGTTCAGGCTGCGGGCCTCCACGTTGGTATCGCCGGACATTCGTGCCGGCATAGCGTTGCTGATAGCGGCCATGAGCGCGGAAGGAATCAGCACGATTCATAATATTGACCAGATAGACCGGGGTTATCAGGATATAGACAAGCGGTTGAACCGGATCGGGGCGCGCATTACACGATTGAAATGAGAAAGACGTATGATTGGGCCGGATGAAGTTTTCAAGATAGGGCAGTTTGCCAAGCCTCATGGAATCAAAGGGGAGATTATCCTGATGACGGATCGTGACGTGTTTGGCGATGCCGCCGATCCGTATATTGTCTGTGACATGGATGGCATTCTGGTCCCTTTCTTCGTGGAGGGCTATCGCCATAAGGCGCGATCTTCCATGTTGTTGAAGCTGGAAGGCGTGGATACGGAAGAGGCTGCCCGGAAGTTTTTCCACCGGGATGTCTTTTTCCCGTTGGAACTGGCGGGAGAGGAGGATTTGTCCGATGAGGCGGCATGGGACAATCTTATCGGTTTTACGGTGATAGACGAGGAAGCCGGGGAATTGGGCAAAGTAACCGGCGTGGATGAATCGACGGTCAATGTTTTGTTGCGGATAGACTGCGGGGGAAAGGATTTGCTGTTGCCGGCGGCCGGTGAATTGGTGAAACAGGTTGACTATGACAGGCGGGAACTGCTGATGGCATTGCCGGAAGGCTTGCTGGACTTGTAACTGGACTTGCAATATGAGGGCTATGAAGTGGAAGAGGCGCAAAAGCGGCACGAATAAGTTATCTTTCTGGGAACGGATTCGTTTCAAGTATAAGCTTTCGTTCGTCAATGAGAATACATTGGAGGAAGTCTGGTCGTTCCGGTTGTCACAGTTGTCGGTGTTCGTGACGTTGGGCGTGTTTGCCTTTTCCCTGATCGCGTTTACCGCGTTCATCATCATCATGACGCCTATCCGCAATTATCTGCCCGGTTATCTGGATGTCGAAGTGCGCAAGGAGATCGTGCAAAACGCCTTGCGCGCGGATTCGTTGGAGCGGATATTCGAGATACAGGATTTGTACCTGAAGAATGTGACGGGCATCATCAGCGGGACAATCGAACTGGACTCTATCCGGGAGATCGATTCGCTGGCGCGGGTCGATGCGGACTTCGAGATTCCACGCAGCCCGGAAGAAGAAGAGTATGTGAAGAACTTCGAGCAGGAAGAGAAGTACAATCTGACGGTCCTGAACGCAAACCCGCTGCCGATGGACGGCTTGTTCTTTTATAAGCCGGTGAATGGCATGATCTCTTCCCGCTACCAGGCGGATATCCGCCATTTCGGTGTCGATATAGCGGCCGCTTCCAGGGAGAGCGTGTTGGCGACGATGGACGGGACGGTAATCTACGCCGGTTATGACCCGAACCAGGGGAATGTCATCCAGTTGCAGCATAAGAACGGGTTTGTTTCCGTGTATAAGCATAACGAATTGCTGTTGAAAGAGCCCGGCATGCAGGTCGTGGCGGGCGAGGCCATCGCCCTCGTGGGGAATACGGGGGAACTGTCAACAGGGTATCATTTGCATTTCGAGTTGTGGTATGACGGGAAGCCGGTCAATCCCGAAGATTTCATCGTGTTTTAGCAGGCAGGTTTCATGAAACGGCAATTGGCCATATTGGGTTCGACAGGTTCGATAGGGACGCAGGCGCTCGAGATAGTCCGCGAGCATCCGGACCGTTTCGGGGTCTATGCCTTGACCGCGAACAACCGGGTGGAGCTCCTGATACGCCAGGCCCGCGAGTTCATGCCGGAAGTGGTGGTGATAGCCAATGAACGGAAGTACCCCGAGCTGAAGGAGGCTTTGGAGGACCTGCCTGTCGAGGTATGGGCGGGGGCGGATGCCATTGCGCAGGTCGTCAAGGCGGGGCCGATCGACATGGTGCTGACGGCCATGGTGGGCTATGCGGGATTGAAGCCGACCATGGCGGCCATCGAGGCGGGAAAGGCCATCGCACTGGCCAACAAGGAGACGTTGGTGGTGGCGGGAGAGCTGGTCACGGCCATGGCCGCCGCCCGCAAGGTGCCTGTCATACCCGTCGATTCGGAACACTCCGCAATCTTCCAGTGCCTGAACGGGGCGCACGGCAATCCGGTAGAGAAGCTGTTGCTGACGGCTTCGGGCGGGCCTTTCCTCCGGAAGACGGCCGACGAGCTGGCGCGGGTGAAGAAGGAGGAGGCCTTGAAGCACCCGAACTGGCACATGGGCGCCAAGATAACGATTGATTCGGCTTCGATGATGAACAAAGGCTTCGAGATGATCGAGGCGAAATGGCTGTTCGGCATGCCGCCCGAGCGGATACAGATTGTCGTCCATCCCCAGTCGGTGATCCATTCGATGGTGCAGTTTGAAGACGGCGCCGTGATCGCCCAGCTGGGCATCCCCGACATGAAGCTCCCGATTGCCTACGCTTTCTCCCACCCGGAACGCCTGAAGAGCCGCGGGCCGCGTCTGGATTTCTTCCGTTATGCCTCCCTCACTTTCGAAGAGCCTGACATGGGGCGCTTCCGCAACCTGGCCTATGCTTTCGAGGCGGTCAGGCAGGGCGGCAACATGCCTTGCATCCTGAATGCGGCCAACGAGGTGGTGGTGGAGGCGTTCCTGCAGGACCGGATCGGGTTCTTGCGGATGAGCGATGTCATTGAGCGGACGATGGCGAAGGCATCGTTCGTCAGGTGCCCGGCGTATGAGGATTATGTCCGCACGGACGAGGAGGCGCGCCGGATTGCCGGCGGGTTGTGCTGAAAGACGGCGGGGCGCATGTCCCGGAGGCCTTTTCCTGCCTGTCAGATTGCGTTTCCA
>CAYRFT010000075.1:0-7073 GCA_964423585.1 uncultured Parabacteroides sp.
ACGGCTGGCAGTTTGCTTTTGGCAACGCTTCCTCACCGGAGAAGGACTTCGGTTGCGGAACGGAGTATTTCAACTATCTCACCAAAGCGGCCTCCATCCATAACGAAGGACCTTATTCTCCCAAGTTCAAACCGGAGAAATGGGGCGTGAAGTGGAAGACGGTCAATCTTCCGCATGACTGGGTGGTCGATTTGCCCTATGCCCCGGAGGCGAGCCACAGCCACGGCTACAAGACCGTCGGCTATAAATATCCAGAGACTTCGGTAGGATGGTACAGGAAGACAATCACCGTCTCGCAGGAGGACTTCGGCAAGCACCTATATCTTCAGTTCGACGGCATTTTCCGCGATGCCCGCATCTGGATAAACGGTTTCTATCTGGGGCACGAGCCGAGCGGCTATGCCACCCAGGTGTACGACATCACGGAGTATCTGAACTACGGCGCGGAGAACCTGATAACCGTCCGCGCGGATGCCACGCTCGAAGAGGGCTGGTTTTACGAAGGCGCGGGCATCTACCGGCACGTATGGCTGAACAAGACGGCACCGGTGCATGTGGAGCCGTTCGGCGTGTTTGTTTCCTCGCGCTTGGAAGAGCCTTTCGACAGTGCGTTGCTGGTGACGGAAGTCCGGCTGAAGAACTCGGGGAGCGAGCCTGCCCGCGCCGACGTATCTTGCCGGTTGCTTAATGCCGACGGGCAGGTACAGGTAGAGGGCAAGGCCGGGGAAACGGTTAACCTGCTTCCGCAGGAATCGCGCACTGTAGGAATCTATGCCAAGGTCGTGAACCCGCATCTTTGGAGCACAGACGATCCTTACCTTTATAAGATGGAGACAAGTGTCCGGCAGAATGGCAGACAAGTGGATGCCGTAACCACTCCGATCGGTATCCGCCATCTTCGCTTCGATGCCGACAAAGGATTCTTCCTGAACGGGCAACCTCTGAAGTTGAAAGGCGTGAATATGCACCAGGATCATCCCGGAGTAGGCACAGGTATCCCCGATGCGTTGCAAGTGTATCGCTTGAAAGAACTGAAGAAGTTCGGCTGCAACGCCTATCGTTCTTCCCACAACCCGATGACCCCGGAGATGCTTGATGCCTGCGACAGCCTCGGCATCCTTGTGATAGAAGAGAACCGCCTGACGGGTATCAACGAAGAACATACCCGCTTGTTGAAACGCATGATAGACCGTGACCGCAACCATCCGTGCATCATCCTTTGGAGCATAGGCAACGAGGAATGGGGAATCGAGTGGGAAGAAACCGGCACACGCATTGCCGCCACGATGCGCGACTATTGCCACCGTCTCGACTCCACGCGCCCCATAACCGTCGCTTCGAGCAGCGGTCCCGCCATCCTGATTCCTGCCGATGTGGCCGGTTACAACTATATCCTCCAGAATCCGGTGGAACGTCACCGCAAGGACTATCCCGGCCGCCGTGCGCTCGGCACGGAAGAAACTACAGGCTGCGGCACGCGCGGTGTCTATTTCGATGCCCCCGACAAAGGACACATGGAAGCCCTCAACCGCAAGCCGAACGGACCGGACAGCCTCCTGAACTGCATCGAGCGCGGCTGGAAGTTCTATGACGAACGCCCCTATCTGGCAGGCCTTTTCTATTGGACGGGCTTCGACTACCGCGGCGAGCCCAACCCCATGAAGTTTCCTGCCACCGGATCGCAATTCGGCATTTTCGACTATTGCGGCTTTCCGAAAGACGAAGCCTGGTACCTGAAATCATGGTGGACAGACGAACCGGTGCTGCATATCCTTCCACACTGGAACCTACAGGGACACGAAGGCGACAGCATCGACATTTGGGTCTATAGCAACTGCGACGAAGTGGAGCTGACCGTGAACGGCAAGAAACTGGGACGCAAGGCGATGCCGCAAAACGGCCATCTTTCCTGGAAAGCCGTTTATCAGCCCGGTTCGGTGAAGGCCGTTGGCTATAAGGGCGGCAAAAGACTGCTGGTACGTACCGTGGAGACCACCGGTGACCCTACCATCATCTCCCTCACGGCGGATCGTTCCGTTATCCGGGCGGACAACCGGGACGTGGCCGTGTGCAACATCGAATTGCAGGACAAGAAGAAGCGTTTTGTCCCCACCGCCTGCAACGATTTGACGATAACCGTCTCCGGCCCGGCGCGTATTCTTGGGGTGGGGAACGGCGACCCCGCATATCAGGCCGCGGAACGCCCAACCGATGCCGATGCCCGCACTTTCCGGGTAAAGGCGTTCAACGGGCTTGCCCAAGTCTTGCTGCAAAGCACCGACGAAACGGGAGAAGCCGTACTGACGGTCGCTTCGGAAAACCTTCCGGAAGCATCTTTAGTTTTGCAGTTGCAGAAATAACGGAGAAGCGGGCTTTGGTTCGCATACTCTCCATTCCGTGATTATAACAATCGTCACCCTTAATGCACAATGCCGCTATTGGAAGATTAGAAAGAATGACTATCTTTGTGAAATAATACCTTTAATCAATGCCTATGGAAAATCGGAACTATATTATGAGGGAGATAACCCCTTTGTCAGAGCATGATTGTTTCTACATTGCCGACCGCCGCAAAACAGAGTTTACCTATCCCATCCACTGTCACACGGAATATGAGTTGAACTTCACGGAGAATGCTTCCGGCGGACGCCGCATAGTAGGCGATTCCGCCGAGATTATCGGGGATTATGACTTGGTACTGATAACGGGCAAGGAGCTGGAACATGTATGGGAACAGCATAGATGCACTTCCGGGGATATCCGGGAGATAACCATCCAGTTTTCCCCCGATTTGTTTTCCGGGAACATCATCAATAAGAACCAGTTCGACAGTATCCGCCGGATGCTGGAACGTGCGCAGTGCGGACTTTGTTTCCCCATGCAGGCCATCATGAAAGTGTACAACTGGCTGGATAAGCTGGCTTCCGAAGAACATGGCTTTTATGCAGTGATGAATTTTCTCTGCATCCTTTACGAACTATCCCTGTATGAGAATGCCCGGGTGTTGTCCAGTTCTTCGTTTGCCAAGATAGACACTTTTTCGGAGAGTCGCCGGGTACAGAAGGTGCAGAAATACATTGCCTCCCATTATCAGGAGAACATCCGGCTGGCTTCATTGGCCGATATGGTGGGCATGACTCCGGTTGCTTTCAGCCGCTTTTTCCATCTGCGTACCGGCAAGACGCTTTCCGATTACATCATCGATATCCGCCTAGGTTTCGCCATGCGCCTGCTGGTAGATTCTACGCGCACCGTCGCTGAAGTGTGCTATGACTGCGGATTCAACAATCTGTCCAATTTCAACCGCCTGTTCAAACGGAAAAAAGGATGTTCGCCAAAGGAATTCCGTGGAAATTATCGGAAAAAGAAGGTGGTGATATGATAAAATAGTATCGGTATTATTCACCGGAAAGTGCCTATTTTGCAATGATAACTAACAAAAATATTTGATATCATGAGCATGAAAAGGCTTTTTCCATTATTCTTATGTCTGCTGTGTGTATATACTGTAACGGCACAGGTGCGCGGCAATGAAATTCGTGTAGTCGTTTCACCCGACCACGGCGATTGGGTGTATCGTCTGAATGAAAAGTGTACGTTTACCATCCGGGTGGTGAAGGCGCAGAACCTCTTGCCCGATGTTAAGATTGACTATGAGCTGGGTCCCGAAATGTATCCGGTTGAGGTGAAAGAAGGGGTCGTATTGAAAGATGGTACCTTGAAACTGCAAGGTACGATGAAAACCGCCGGCTTTTTGCGTTGCAAGGTCAAGGCGCATATAGACGGCCGGACTTACGAAGGACTGGCCACATCGGCTTACGCTCCCGAACAACTGCAACCTGTGACGAAGCTCCCTGCCGATTTCCGGGATTATTGGGCAAAAACATTGGAAGAGGCCCGCAAGATTCCGTTGAATCCCGTTATGACCCTGCTTCCCGAACGTTGCACGGAAACGGATAATGTATATCAGGTCAGTTTTCAGACAAAGGCGGGGGCGGGACGTTTCTACGGCATACTCAGTATTCCCAAGGAAGAAGGAAAGTATCCAGCTTTGCTGCGTGTGCCCGGCGCGGGTGTCCGTCCTTACACGGGAGATACCTATACGGCTCCGGGGAAGGTGATTACATTGGAAGTCGGAATCCACGGCATTCCCGTTACGATGCAGCAGTCCGTATATGACGCATTGGCAAGCGGGGCACTGAACAATTACTGGACTTTCGGCCGGGACAACCGGGATGCTTCTTACTATAACCGGGTAATTACAGGTGCTTTGCGTGCCGTGGATTTGATTTGCTCGCTGCCGCAGTACAACGGGAAGGCATTGGGTGTTACGGGTTCCAGCCAGGGCGGTGCCCTGTCCGTGATTACGGCGGCCCTCGATTCGCGCGTGACATTCTTGGCGGCCGTCCATCCCGCTTTGTGCGACCACGAAGCGTTCTTCGAGAAACGCGCTTGCGGCTGGCCGCATTATTTCTATTATTATGGCACTCCCAATGAAAAGGAGCTTGAAACGGCACGTTATTACGATACAGCGAACTTTGCCCGGCTGCTGAATGTGCCTGGCTGGTTCAGTTGGGGATATAACGACGAGGTTTGTCCGCCCACTTCCATGTATGCGGCCTATAATGTGGTTTCTTCTCCGAAAGAATTGCATCCTTATCTGGAAACCGGGCATTATTGGTACCAAGAGCAATGGGACGAATGGCTGGAGTGGATACGGAAACAATTAGGGGTGGAATGAAGGGAATTTCTGTTCGCCTCAGATTACACGGAATATATACCTAAAAACTGATGATATGAAAAAACAAATTTTCTTGCTGACAGCACTCTTGTGCTTCTGGGGAGCATGCACCCCTCCCGAGAAGCCTGCGGAACATTCGTTTATCAAGGTGAATGCCGACGGACAATTCATCCGCGACGGAAAGCCTTATTATTTTGTGGGTGCCAACTTCTGGTACGGTGCCATCCTCGGTTCCGAAGGTGAAGGCGGGAACCGTGAACGGTTGCACAAGGAACTCGACTTCCTGAAAAGCATTGGTGTCAACAACCTTCGCGTATTGGTGGGGGCTGACGGCGAAAATGGCATCAAGACGCGGGTAGAACCCTCCTTGCAAGTGGCACCGGGCATCTATAACGACACTATTCTGGCCGGATTGGACTATTTTATGAATGAGCTGCGTGAACGCGACATGACAGCGGTCCTCTATCTGAACAATTCCTGGGAATGGAGCGGCGGCTATTCCGTTTACCTGCAATGGACCGGGCACGGCAATGCCGTGGTGCCTGCCGTTGACGGGTGGCCCGCGTTCATGGAGTATGTCAAGCAGTTCCCCAAATCGGACAGCGCAAAGGCTTTGTTTGCCAAGCATGTCGATTATATCGTTTCGCGGACGAACCGGTATAACCAGGTAAAATATGCGGACGACCCCACGATCATGTCCTGGCAGATAGGCAACGAGCCTCGCGCCTTCTCCAACGAGAACAAAGAGCCGTTCACCCGCTGGATGGCCGATGTGGCGGCGCAAATCAAGTCGATCGACCCGAACCACATGGTATCTTCCGGCAGTGAGGGCTCGTGGGGATGCGAGAATGACATGGCTCTCTTCGAGAAGATACATGCCGACCCTAACATCGATTATCTGAACATCCACATCTGGCCCTATAACTGGGGTTGGGTGAAAGAGGACAGCCTGACGGAACTTCTCCCGCAAGCCAAGGAGAATACCCGGAAGTACATAGACGACCACCTGGCCGTCGCCCGGAAATACCACAAGCCGGTTGTGCTCGAGGAATTCGGATTTCCACGCGATGGTTTCGGTTTTTCCAAAGAGACACCGACTACCGCCCGCGACGAATATTACCGTTATGTGTTCGACCTCATCCGCCAGGACCGCGAGAGCGGCGGGCTCTTTGCCGGATGCAACTTCTGGGCATGGGGCGGTTTTGCCGCACAAAATCCCGACCATGTGTTCTGGGAAAAGGGAGACGACTATACCGGCGATCCGGCGCAAGAGCAGCAAGGGCTGAATTCGGTCTTTGCCACGGACAGCACGGTTGAAATAATCAAAGCCGAGAGTATAAAACTGCAATAAATTAATAAATGTATGATTGTACGGATGAAAAACAGTTGGAAAATAATGTGGGCGGCTTGTTGCTTGGGCATGATGGCCATCGCATGCGGGACAAACCCGTCGAAGAAAGAAAGCACGGAAGAGGCGCTTCCGGCATTGATGGTCAAGGGCACGCAACTGATGAATGCCGAAGGCGACACGGTCCGGCTGGAAGGGGTCAGCTACGGCTGGCACCAGTACTGGCCCCGTTTTTACAACGCCTCTTCGGTTGCCTATCTTGCCGGTGAATGGGGAGCGAAGGTGTTGCGGGCCTCCATGGGCGTGGATTTGGACAGCACCTGCTATGTCGGCAATCCCGGGTTTGGCATCGAGTGCGTGACGAAAGTGGCGGACGCGGCCATTGAAAACAGCGTTTACGTCATCATCGACTGGCACAGCCACCATCTGCGCCGGGAAGAGGCGAAGCAATTCTTCTCACAAATGGCGACCCGCTACAAGGGTGTCCCGAATGTCATCTATGAGGTTTTCAACGAACCAGTGGAGGATAGCTGGGAAGAGGTCAAGGCTTATTCGGTGGAGGTCATCGAGACGATTCGCGCCATAGAGCCGGACGCCCTTATCCTCGTCGGTTGCCCGCATTGGGACCAGGACATCCACATAGCGGCAGACGACCCGATTGCCGGATATGGCAATATCATGTACACGCTTCACTTCTACGCCGCCACCCACGGGCAGGAGCTGCGCGACCGCGCCGACTACGCGCTGGCAAAAGGCTTGCCGATTTTCGTCTCCGAGTGCGCCGGCATGGAAGCCAGCGGCGACGGACCCATCAACCAGGAAGAATGGGAGAACTGGCTGGACTGGATGCAGCGGCATTCCATCAGTTGGGTGGCATGGTCCCTGTCTGACAAGGACGAGACTTGTTCCATGCTCTACCCGTCGGCCTCTTCCGAGGGAAACTGGAAAGACGAAGACATGAAAGAATGGGGCATAATGGTCCGC